>CAZPEK010000098.1:0-8016 GCA_964585555.1 uncultured Leptospirales bacterium
TTTTAATGCCCACCGATACGGTAACCAGGTGGTTCATGCCGCCGTATGTGTAGGTTCTTGTTTCATCTGCTGAGTCTTCTGAATTGAAAACAGTTCGTCTCACGGTTGTATCAGTGAAATATTGAAACTGGTATCCCACTGCAATAACCAGGGGCCCCTTCAGGGTGAACACCGGCGGGATAGTAAACTCTGCGCCCAGTGAAGCGGCATGCATATTTGAATCCATGAAGTTGATTGTTGAATCAACTTGTGGTTTCAGCATAGAGGGCTGGTAATAATAACCGGTCATAATGCTGAGCCATGAGAGGGGCTTGACTTCGATTCCCGTGCGAAAAATTGGAACATCTTTCATCTTCGGTAGAAATACTCCCCGGTCTTCGAGAACCTCTTTGTTCGATTTAGAAATGCTGAATTTTGACCAGAGCTGGTATTCGAAGTCCAGGGAGACAATTACTTCAACCAGGGGTACAGGCAGAGAGTAGCTGACACCGGCGGTTATGATATGCGGCACATAGTAGTCATAGATTGCCATGTTTTTCATGTCGAGAACCATGGAGAATACTGTTGTTGTTGCCTCAGCATCAAGAGGGGCAATTTCAACCTTTGATTCCATGCGGTACGATACTCCGACCTGGAGGCCCTTGAGAAGGCTGAGAAGTCTGTCAGGATTGAAGTAGAGGCCTCCATTGAACGAGGGGACCATCTTCATGTCCATCTTTGTCTGGGCCAGGGGAGTCTGAGGGTCGGGGCTGATTTCTGCACCGTTGAGATCCATGTATCCGGTGCCGCCAAAACTAGTGAAGACCGAGACGCCTGCACCGAACATGTCATCGAGAAAGCCGAGTCCCAGGCCCGCGAGAATTATCGCACGCTGAGCGTCACGCCCGAAGCGGATGTAATCGGGGGTCCGGGGGTCAATGTCATTGATTTTCATGGCTGATCCATCGAGTCCTACGGTTGCCCCGATGCCGAGGCGTGCTGATGATATAAAAGAAGGCATGCCGACGATCATATTCAGGTCAAGGGCCATGCCAACGGTGACCATGCCGAAGCTGGTACCATTGAGGGCCTCTTTCTTCTGGTAGTCTGCGAGGTCGCTTAAGCCAGTGGGAACTGAAGCGGGACCTGAAATACTATGGGCTGAAATGGTATAAAAAGATGAAAGGGCAAATTCTGTGGGGTGGTAATTCGCAGAAGCGTTCGAACTTTTATCTCCCTGTTTCTTTTTCAGGGTAAGGTCAGCTTCCTTTCCATTTGAGCTTTTTGAAAGGCCGCGGGTTTTCCCCAGGCCCGCGGGATTGTACCAGACCGATGACCAGTCGTTGACTGTGGCGGTCATGGCGTTGCCCAGGGCGATTCCCCGGGGAGAGTAGCCGTACGTGTCGGCCGGGTTGCTGGCGGCCAGGGGCAGGCTGACAGCAATGGTAAGAATAAGTGCAATGAATGTTCCTATGGCAGTAGCTGGTTGTTGTCTCATGAGCATGTTCCTCTTTGTTTTTTATTCACCAAATGATTCAGGAGAGAGCGCGGGGTGAAGCCCGCACTCTCTATGAAAAGTTTCTATTTAAAGACGCTGCGGGTTTCTTCAAAGAAATCAATCCCGTTGTAGTGAGGCTGGGCCTCGATGAGCGTCGCAAAGTCATCCATGAGGGTACCCATCTGCCACCAGAAAGTATCCTCGTAGGTAAAGTATCTGAAGATGTCCTGGTTCATCAGGGTATTGAGCTCATCGGTCACATCCCATGCCTCAAATTCTTCTCCCAGGTTCATGGCGTTCATCATGTAGTCCCCGATACCCTCATCACCAAAGGCGATGAGTCCCAGGTCTACGAGATCGTCATAGCTTCCCTTGAAGGCGGTGAGGAGCTGAGGCAGGTGGGCGCTCAGTTTTGTAAAGAGGCGGGTGTACCCGTCATTGTACATGCCGTCTTCATTGGCGTCAACGAAGGCCTCTCCCGTGTCCCAGCGTCCGTTGCCGTTGGCATCGGTAAAGGATTCTTTTTCATTTTCGCTGTAGAGAAGAGCGGCAATTGCTTCACGGGCCATCTTGAGGCGCTCAGGAGTAATATTCGCGCTGTCGATAAAGGTCTGCCATGCATCGAAGAGTTCTCCTGTTTGATAGTTCGGGCTCTCAGGATGAAGAAGCGCACTGGCTATATCAATTACATTATTGAGCATGTGTTTGTGGGGGAAGTTAGGATCAGCCCCTGTCCCGCTTTCGATTGATTCATCGGTCATGTAAACTTCCCTCAATTCTCCCGTTTCGCCTCTTTGATCGGGATCGGGATCCACGTAGGCGTATTCAAAGAAATTGTCACTGAGGTAGTCTTTTACCTTGCCGACCAGGGTGCGTATTGAGGCGGTTTTCTTTACCGGGTCAATATAGTCACCAGTCTCAAAACCGAAGATTCTTTCGTACGAGTCATCTACTTCAATTGCCTTATCGTCGTAGATGTAGTCAATCACAGAATCCTTTGCAAGGTTCATCCGGTCTTCTATGTCGAGACCCCCAAAACTTGAGCCATTCCAGCCGAAGATAATGTCTGTCAGGGAATCGGGCATGTAGTAGACCTTCTGGTTCGTCTTTCCATAGGTCAGTTTCATGTCAGCGGGGCTTTGGGTGCCGTAGGTAAAGTCAGAAGACTGAAGACTGAGGAGCAGATCGTTCCATGAATTCATGGTCAGGTCAAGCCTGAAGTCATACTTGTGGGGACTGTAGACATAGGGGCACTGTTCAAGGCTTCCACGGTACCAGGGGTCATCATAGTCTTCGTCATTTCGAACGATGAATATTTCTTTGATACCGGGCCATTCTACTTCTGAAACTACAGCGCTGTTTACCGTTCGTGAGTCGTAATGAGCATCACTGGTAAAGATGTAGTCTTTGATATCGAGATATTTGTAATACTTTCCATCATCTTCGATATCATAATCGGAGATGTCGCTTTTGATGTACTTGCCGAAGCCGTAGACCCGGTCGCCGGCATTAAAGTCAATGGTGCCGTCGTTGTCCGCGTCTATGTCATCATTGAGGGTGTAGACACCTTCGATGATTCCTTCTTTTAAGTTAAAGCCGAAGTACTTAATGAGTTTGCTGTTCAGGTCATCAACCTGTTCTTTCAGTTTTTCAGGATCGACCACACTTCCCCAGTGGTCAAAGGAAAAGTTATAGAGCTTCTCGATGTCATTGACACCGGTCTCCTTGATGAAGTCTATCAGCTTTGAGTATTCGAATTCATCGAGAAAGTTTACAACCCGGGTGATGGTTCCTTCGTCGCGGATGCCGTCAAAGTCGACATCAGTAAAGGGTTCACCGGGGTCGTACTGGCCGTTGTCATTTTCATCGGTATAGGGCTCATCGTCGTCGAGGTTTATCTGGAAGATTCCCTCATCAATGGCTTCCTGTACCGTGAGGCGGATGCCGTCATCACGGTAACGCTGATCGATATGCTTTACCGCGAGATAGGTATTCAGTGTGGGAATTGTTTCGCGAAGGAAGTTTACAAATTTTTCGTCATGAGACAGGTCGACAACAAAGTCGAGGCTTCTGCTGAGGCGGTCAAGAGACCGGTCATCGGTAAAGTACCGGAGCCGGTTAATCGGCTTGTCCCAGTCTACCGCCGGGTTGATTTTTTTATAGCCCTTGTCATCGAGGATATATTCGTCTTCTGAATCTTTCAGGTACATTTCTTCAAGGTCACCGGTACCTCCGTTGGAGAGCTGAAAGTTGCCTCCATTGTTCAGGTAGGTTCTGATGACATTTTGAATAGCTCCCTCAATGGCATTCTTTACGGGATCAATGTTATTCAGATTCATGAATTTGCTCTGCATCACTTCAGGAAGAAGTCCCTTTCGTGAACCGGGATCCAGGGTCTGGTCTGCTATACTGCCGTCTCCATTCGGATCGGGGTCCATGTCGATAAGAAAGGCGAGCCATGAGGTACGGTAAGTAGCGGTGCTCGGTGTTTTGTCACTTCCATACTTCATATCGTTTAAGGCCGCCATGGCGAGAACGATGTTGTCAAGGTTTGCCCTGAAACCGTCACGGGCAAAGTAGGCAATATCTCCCTGGTTGTAGACCTGGTTGTAATCATCGTCATCGGCGGGATTAGATCCATCAATGTCAAGGTGTACTGTTCCGTCTTCATGAAAACTTCCTACCATTGCCGTGAGAATGCCGAGGATGTCTTCGAATTTACCTTTTGAGTCTCCCGTGTATTCCTCCCACTCGCTTACACTTCCGTTATCATTAAAAGAAACCGGGTAGGTGACGCCCTGGACCCGCGGAACTGCCGGGAGTTTTTCAGCGGTGATCTCGCCGCTGTTATAATGTGCGATAAGATCAGCATCGGGGAAATAACTGCTGTAGAATTTTCCGAACTTGCGCATGTCAGAAGAATCACTGCTGTAACCGCTGCTGATAATGTCATCGCTGCTGTAGACCGCGTTGCCCAGTTGAATCATGGGTGCAAAGTTCTTGGCGAGAGCTTCTGGCAGAACCCCGGTTGAACCGAGACATCCCCAGATCTCATCGGTCATGTCAACCATT
The DNA here is from genome assembly GCA_964585555.1 of uncultured Leptospirales bacterium. Lineage (GTDB taxonomy): Bacteria > Spirochaetota > UBA4802 > UBA4802 > UBA5550 > CAZHNW01. The sequence continues at coordinate 4,550 of CAZPEK010000098.1, forward strand.
GCCTTTGCCAGGCCGCTAAAGAGGCCGCTGACATAGTACTTGTAGTCCATTGCCAGGCAGTAGTCCTGATCAGTAAATGAGACGCCGGAAAAGCGGCTGGTGTTATTGCTCTCATCAACAACGTTAAGAAAATAATTGCTTTCATCTTCATAATTTTGATAGAAGTTGCTGTTTACTCCCGTGAGTCCCCACTTGGCGTTATCTGAAATACTGCTCCCGTATCGTTTTGCCGAGGCAATACCTGCAACACCATTGGCGTTGATTGTACAGTAGGCGTAGATTTCGATATCAGCTGAAAATACCCACCAGCCAACAGTTTTTGTGGCGTGAATAGGAATCATGTACTGGTACTTTTTCTGGTTCAGGAGCCACTTGAAGTTTTTGCGGATTGCCTCTTCACGGCTGGCGCATTCAAGGATTACTTTATTGTTTGCTGAAACAACCGTGCTGGCATTAGCATAGGTACCGTCTGTTTTGTTAGGACGAATATAACCGTATTGCGCCATGTCGGCACCGGTGCTGCTGTCCTGTCCTGAATCTGCAAAGCCGGTTTCTCCTGACGCGGGGCGATATATTCCCTCATAGATATGATAGCGTCCTTCACTTCTGTTTAACTCGCCGAAGCCCGGGCCCTTGTTGCCGTTTTTCCAGCCTTTCATATAATACCAGTCAGTGTAGTAGTCATTTTTATATTTACAGTCAGAGCCGTTGGGGGCCCGTCCCTTGTAGGTGTAGGGGCCGTATCCTTCCCAGCAGGCGAGGGCGATTTCTGAAAGCACCCAGTTTGCCGTGATAATTTTACCGCTGCTGTCGGCAACTCCGATCAGGTCGCCCTGTGACGGAGCGAATTTTCCGTACCAGGTCGAGCCGGAACCGGTATTGTCCCAGCGCTGGCGGAAGGTACCCGGCTGCAGAAGTTCATTGGCCGGCATGGCATGCTGTGTCGCGTATTGCACCCAGCTTCCGCCGTTGGTGCTTTTCCGGTAGATGTCATTGTTGCCCATTACCGTAATATTTATTGTAAAAAGTCCCGTATCACTGCTGATGTAGGTGCTGGTTCCGAGAGGAGAGCCCATGGACTTAAGACAGTTTTGTACTGAAAGTTCACCGGGGCCATTGGTCGGGTCGGCGATACCATAGGCTGCCGCCATGACATAAAACATCTCTGAGATCAGGGGTATTTCATTGTATCCTGAATCACCGGGGGCCTTGCCGTTTCGGTCAAGAACCATCATGTTCCGTGTTGAGGTTTGAATGCCTCCCAGGAGTGTCTGGACATTTTTATTCGGATCGCCGAAATATTCCTGTCCGTCTTCGGGAGTCATGGCCCATTTCTTGTGGGTGGGAGAATAGTAGTCAGCTATCAGGTGCAGGTGCATGTTGGTGAGGAATGTTTCCACCTGGCTTTCTGCCGCCCCGTCGCCAAAATCGCTCAGACCTGAATCACCCGCTTCGTTATTGTTGTAGGTAAGATTTATTTCTTTGAAGACCGTGGTGCCACCATTGTTCTGAGAGTCTCCATCATCAGTATAGTCGCCGTTGTTATTGCCATTGAGCACATCGTGGGCCTGCCGCCTGAAGGGTTTCGGAATATTATCAGAGCTTTTGGTTTTGGCCATACGGGTAACGTAGCCGTCATCGCTGTGAATGGATGAGGGGTCTGAACTCCCTACTGCAAAGAGTCCCTTGTAGGTGGTACTGCCGCCGCTTGTCGGGTAGTAGGTCCAGCCGTCCCAGAATATCTGCTTGAAGCGCTGGGGGGTAATCCCGGAGCTCATGCCGCTGCCCGATAAGCTCAGGGCAGAGTTGAGGGCCGGTTCAATATCTTTTTTCAGCCAGGCGAGAAGATCATTGTTCTCGAAATCGAAAACATCAACATCCTCGAGATGGTCATAGTAGTCGATGTCATGATAAAGCCCTTCAAGAAGCCATTTTACCAGGTTTGTATCATCGGTGGAGGGAGAGGTGCTGGAGTAATCAGTGGAAATATCTGCGGCGCTTGTCTTCAGGTATTCCATCTGGTCATCAAGGAGCCATCTTCCCCGTTTAATGAAATTGCGGTAATCTTCTTCCGTGGTTATGTAATCGGGAAGGTCAAGGGTTGAGAGGTCGGGTACTGCCGCGTCTGCAAGTATCGGTTCCTTAACCATCGGGTAGAGGTGATTAAGAAGGTAATCGGTTATCTTCTGTTTGTCTTGATCTGCCGCGAGCCAGTCAGCTACTTCCATTTCCGTTGCTTCAACGGTATCAAAGGGGGTTTCCGGGTTTTCTATAAAGTCGATAACTTCCTGAACCCGGGCTTCTACATCAACCCCGTCATCTCTCAGGGTTTGAAGGAAGTTTTTTACAAATTCTGCAGGATTCGAGAAGTCTCCCGCATTACTGTAAAGTTCTTTAACGAAATCGAGGCTGCCGATGAGATCATCGATGCCATTGGTTCCGATATCGCCGAATTCCTGGTTTTCGCTGAAAATGTCCCATGCACCGTAAGAACTTCCTTCATTTTTTAATATAGTCATCAGGTTAACCAGAGATTCTGCGCCGCCGGTCATGGCGCTGGCCTCAATGTTGAGTATATCTTCAACAACCTCATAGGCGGTATTGAGGGATTCGGGATTTTCCCGGTAGGTATCATGAAAGGATACCAGGCTGTCGGCCATATCTCTCATTGCCTGGGGGAAGATTACTTCGTCCCCGTAGAAGGTGTCAGCCAGGGTCCGCAGGCTTTTGACTACCAGTTCAGGGTCTGTTGTAACCAGGTCATCGGTTTTGAGGTTGAACTCGTGGGCGTCAACACCGGCGAAGAGTGAGCTGAGGGCCGGTGATTCGTCAAGGAGCTCAAAGAGTTTTATAGACTGGGGGTCGTGGTGTTGAAATGAGCCGAGGTCATCACTGGAACACCCTGAAAATAAAAATACTGCAGTAAAAAAAATAGAGATGAGGGAAGTTACGGTTCTACGAAGCATAGGGACTCTCCTTGTCCATAGTTTCATGAGCTGAAAGCTTTCTTTGTTTGATGCCCGTATATCACCAGGGATTAAAGCTGATCTCTGTATATAATATACTCATGCAGGCTCTGATTGCGCACATAAAAACCCATCCGGGCGGGATAAAAACGAGTTTGTTAGTCTCTATTTCAGCGTGTCACCCCTCTGAAACAGGGTGCCTTTTTTTTTATTTTTAAGCTCCGATCACTCCGGATCCGGCATCAGTGCCGGTTTCATTTTTATCCCATCCAGACGGTTTAACTAAACTATTAATAATAAATTTTAAATTAAGGGTCTCATCAAAAATTGTTATCACAAAAAATGATGAATGATTACGGGTACATTAATGAAGAAAGGGGGGTAAAAAGGGGGGCTCTCTCAAAAGAGGGCGCACCGTTTTAGGAATACACAAGTATACATCAACTTCACGAGCCCCCGGCTCAAGCAGCCTGAAACTGTACAGATACTACTGTTTCGCCA
>CAZPEK010000098.1:8026-10471 GCA_964585555.1 uncultured Leptospirales bacterium
GTTTATAAGCTTAAAAACCCCCTTACAGGGGGTGGCCGATAAAAAATATTCGAACAGATTAAGTATCCATCGGCCGGGGGCTGCCCTTTTTGTGCTGCTTCATGGCAGTGAAAAAGCAGGGATTGTTATGTTTCTTTTTTCTCTTTTCGGTACCTGCTGGGGCTCGAACCGGCAATTTTCAGGAAAACCCGGTTAAAGGTAGCGAGGCTTTCGAAGCCTACATTAAAGGCTATATCGGTAATTCTTTCATCGGTTTCTATGAGGCTCTGAGCCGCTTCTTTGATTCGCAGTTCATTGATGAAATCACTGATCTTTTTTCCTGTATGGGCCTTAAACATGCGGCTCATATGGTCGGGAGACATGTCCATCGCGTCGGCCAGGCCTTCCCGTGAGATGTCTGACCGGTAATTTTCCCGGAGAAATTCCTGTACACGGCTCAGTTTCTCTTCGGTTGTGGCCGTGATGACCGTATCCCGTGTCTGGGCAGTGTAGATCTTCAGTTCACGGTAGAGCTTTTCCACGGTTATCTGGTTTTTAATGGTTTCGTCAACAATGAGAACCATCATGCCTACAATAAAGAGAGGAAGCGTGTAGGTGTGAGTCAGGGGGGGGTAATGGAAGATAAAGAGATAATTTAATATATCCCAGCCGATAAAAAGACCGGGAAAAACGCCGAAAAAGACAAAAACATAGGCTATTTTCTGCGGATTGATGCGGTTTGCCTGGTATATTGCATAAAAAAGCAGGATTCCCGCGAGAAAAAGTATAATTCCCCCGGATATGCGGCCTAAAAACCAGGGGGAGGTCGTGTCGGGATTGATGATAATGCTGAGAAATGCCACTATAAAGAGGGGAATAGCAACCCGGTTGAGCGAGGTCAGGTCAACACGGTAGAAGGACTGGATCAGTTTCAGGAAAAAAATCGGCACAAAGGCGGTACATGACCAGAGGAGGGTGATGCGCATGTCTGATCCCGGGAAGCCCCAGGGAGCAAAAAGAAGCATTATATAGAATATAAAGGAAAGACAGACCAGGGCTGAATAGCTGTTTATCCGTATATTTATTTTTCGAATGAGAAATATCAGGTTAAAGATTACCTGTCCAAGGAGAAAAATTATTATTCCGAAGGGTATTTTGCGAAAGATGATGTCATCGGTAATCGACCGGGTTTTGAAGGGGCTGCTTTTCATGAGCAGTACGTGACGGGAGAGGCCGCCGTATTCTTTACCATATATACCGAGACGAATTAAGACCGTATTTGTACCTTTCTTGAGGACCCCTGGGGGTATCGTGTAGTTTCGGGGAAAGTGGCCATTGCCGTAGGCGTTCACATCGTGGCTGCCTACATTGATATTGTTGATAAAGGTGGTGTCAATGTAATAGAGTCTTCCAAGTGAGATGCCCTGATAGTCTGCAGGGTCGCCGGTAATATCAGCCTGTCCCCTGAGCCAGAGGTAATGATAGCGCCGCTCTCCGCCCCGGGGATGGAGGAACATGGCAGGCATCTCCTGCTTCTGCCACCCTTCACTCCCTGCGGCAGCAGCAGGGTCGGTGACTTCGGAAAGAAGAACTTCCCACTCCTTTACCTCGATTCCCTCACCGCTGGTACAGGCTGAGAGGAGACATGATAAAAATATGAAAAGCAGGATTATTATTTTTTTCATTGTTCGGGTCCGGAAAAGATAATGCAAGTATAAGATATTCCCTCTATATATGCAACTATTTATAGAAATAATTTTTTAGTCTGTTATGTATTTTTGAAAATTTTTTATGCAGGGTAAGTCTTTGCACTTTTTTGGTGAATTGGGTAAGGAAGAGGAAGTCATGCTTGTGCCCCTTGAGAGAAGCCGGTGATGCCGGGGCAGTTGGCGGTACACTTCCTTCTTAAAAATTTTTACCTGTGGAAGCAACCGGTACGCCAAAGGATGCAAAGAAACGGGGAGGCCCAGGCGGGGAAGTTTATTTTTAACTTTCCAGTCAAAAACAGTTGACAGATAACATTGTTTAGATTAAATTGCCGAACAGACGGCTTTATTATAGACAATTTCAGAATTTGTTCATTTTTAAATTTTTTTAAAAAATAAACTTAACATGATTAATGTTATTGCAAAAAAACTTAACATGATTAATGTTAAAAAATAAAGAGCCATTATTATTGTTCTATTCCGGGATTATTGTCTACATGTCGTAAAAATGAGCAGAGTGGAAGGTTGCTCATTTTAGATATAAAGAGTGGTTGGTTGTGATAGGGTGTATCAGAAAGATCGGTGGAGGAATAACCGTCTGCTTCGGGCGCAGGCTGTTAACCGGTTATAAGGTTTCAAATCCCGTTTCTTCTCTTCAGTAGTATTTTGGGGAGAGGTCTGCATTTTTGCTCCTATATCACGCTTTCCCGCTCTGGTAACCAGATAATTTTTTTTATGTTATGCAGGTAATTAATTACAC
>CAZPEK010000099.1:0-10459 GCA_964585555.1 uncultured Leptospirales bacterium
ATATTTTGGTTGATTCCAGAGCGTAAAAGGGGAGAATGTGACAGTACCCATATTGATGCAAAGGGCGGCTTTGTCATGGCAGAGGATTATCGTAAAAAACTGAATGAAATGTCTCTTCACCGGCAGAAGTATGTCGGGGTTATTGAAACCATCATGAGAATTCACCGTGAGATGAAGGGGCGTAAGGAGACCCGGAATCTCATTGACGTGCCGTGGATCGCCCTGCTTCTTGAGCTCATCGATATCGGGTATATTGATTCTGAAGGCTTTACTATTGAGAAAGATTTCGGTTCTGTTGTGGCGGTGTATTATAACGGCCATGATCCTGTAACCGAAGAGGGGCGGGCCTTTCTTCATGACATGTCCTTTGACCGGGATTCAAAGAAAATAAAAATTACAGTTGCTCTCATCGTAGTAGCCGTGATAGCCCTTTCTATAGTATATTTACTCAAGTAGATGATATAAGCATACCGGGCAAAAGAGTATGGTAAAGGAAGTAAAAGGAAGCTAATGACAGTCGATGAGCATGCAGAAGGGGAAGAAATCGAATTTGGCTCAGAAGTCGATCTTCATCATTTTCATCCCCGTGATACCGGGATAGTGGTACATGAGTTTCTGAAACAGGGAAAAGAGAAGGGCCTCTCCCGGCTTCGTATCGTCCATGGAAAGGGAAGGTCACAGAAAAAATCAGAGGTGCACCGCCTTCTCAGCCAGGCCCCGGATGTTGAATCCTTCAGTGATGATGGTTCAAACTGGGGAGCCACAATAGTATATCTCCGATAAGGAGAATTCTTCCGAGGAGAAGAAATGAAGAATAAATATAAGAATCAGGAAACCGGGGGTTCGAAGAAGGACGTAAAATACGACCTGATTATTAACCGCGGCATAGAAGAAGGCTTCGAGCATAAGAAGCTTAATAAACCTGACTTTATCCGTGAAACAGCCCGGCTTCTTGGCAAGCCAAAAAAAATATTTCTCGGGATGGGAGATTTTCTGGAAGTGGGGGATTACAGCAAACTCCTCGACTCGGTCTTTTACGATGAAACCGGCGTGCACTTCGAAAAGATTCTTGATAAAAATAACCGAAAGATAGCTGAGATGGGGGATATCCCCTTTTCATTTTTCAAAATTGCCGTCTATTACCCGGAGTTTTTGTTAAAGGGAGTTCCGACCTTCTGCACGTCGGTAATCGGCAAAAAATCACGACTTTTTCCCGGTTCAGAGGTATTTGTCCACTATCTGAAAGAATATGATCCCCTGGTACTCAGCGCTATTCCCTTCGAGATAGCTATTGAGCTGGTGACTCGTCTTGGTCTCGGGAAAGAGAATTTAATTTCAACTGAATATAAAATAGCAGCCAATGAGCTGAAACAGGAAATCTATGACGGGGACGTTACCCGGTTTATCTCCGGTGATAGAAAGAGCCTTGAGATTGAAAAGCATCTTGGCGGCCTGAATCTTCAGGACAATGAAATAGTCTATATCGGAAGAGGCGAGGCGGGAGCTAAAACTTTTTCCAGTGTTAATTCAATTGCCTTTAATCCTTCCCGCAATATTGTTTCTGAATCTACCATTTCTCTTTACGGTTCTTCACTTGAGTCGCTTCTGGTTCTCTTTAACTTTGAGGGTGAACTCAGCACCCTGCTTGCTTCTGACCAGTGGGAAGAATATCTTCCCTCCCTGGTTGTTTTCAGCGAAAAAAAAGAAAAATCTGACGAATTGATAAAAATTGAGACAGAGCATCAGATGTGGCAGAACAATGTCATTGGGCTCCGCATTGAGCATGCAGGTGAGAGTTACGCTTCGGTCGAGCGGGAGATTGATGTTACCTTCGGGGGTTCCTTTGTCAATATGAAGGAGGTTCGCTCAATGATAGCGAAACGGATGAGCAGGTACCAGGATAATCCTCAGGAACTGGTAAAGGAGATTTATCATATTGCCCTGCAGCGGTATAAGAATTTCTGTACGGTTTAAATCTACAAGCCCTGCCTGTAAAGAATGTGATGTATTCTGTTCAGGTTGATACCATCTCCTTTATGACTTCACTGACAGGTTGTATGCTGCTGACAAGTGCAGGCATACCGTATGGGCCTGCATTACAAACAGCTGCAATCATTTGAGGATCATTCAGTGCTCCAATAGTACAGGATATTTACATCCAGGCATATCTGTTAATCGTGACATGTGGCGGACCTCACTTTTGTGGTTGTTTTTAGACTGTTACTTTTTCGTGTTGAGGAAAGAATTTTGACAGGCCTCCATCATTAAGAACATCAATATGATGCTCGACCATAATTTCATCCTGCACCGTGAGCAGGCTTTTCATTGGCCCGGATTTGTTTGATTTGTTTTTAAAATAAATTCCTTCTTCGGCGATATCTTTTTTTGAAATGCCCTGCTCAAGTCTCTGAAAAATGAATTCTTCTCTTTTGAATATTGTATCAATAGCGGATTGCCAGAGATGATCCGAATCATGGGGGAAAATTCCGTCATGACAGGTGACAAGTTCTGCATTTTTAAAGGTCTTTAGCCTTAAAAGCGACTCCATGTAGTGAGGTATATTACTGTCTATCCAGCCATACCATGGTCCCCATGGACCGATTCCCATATCGCTGGTAAAAAGAATTTTTTCTTCCGGAATATGAAACGCCGTATGGCCTGGAGAGTGACCTGGAACTTTTATTGTTTTTACAGTAAAGTCTTTAGTCTTAAAGACTTCATTACCATCAAAAGTTTTAAAATTTTTAATTTCCTGGTATTTAAGAAAATTTTTTACAATCTCTTTAAACTGTTTTGAGAATTCATAGGGGCCGCAGGTGTTCTCAACAAAATGATCAAGGCTGGTAAGATATTCCGCTTCATTTTCAGGGATGAATAATTGAGTTTTACTACTGTTCTCAATAACTGGTGCACCGAGAGCATGATCCAGGTGATAATGAGACAGCAGGGCTTTATCCGGATTATACTCATCTATGATTTTTTTTGTATCTTCATTCCCCAGGTTAAGATCAATAACAATAGTTGACGATGACGTGATTAAAAGAGAAGAGCTTGTGCTTGCAAAGGGAGTTTTGTCTGGTTCTATATAAAAAATATTTTGACGTAACTTATTTATTTTCATGTAAACTTCCTTTCTGTCATATCTTTTGAAATATCCTTGAATTTATATGTTCTGGTTTCTTGGTTTTTTCAGTAATTGACGAAATTGTTTTTCTTCTGCTTTCAACATTTTTTATGATTTCGATTGCCCGAAGAATCAGGGGAGTTGGTTCTCTGACCCAGGTTAAAATGATGAAAATGAGATATTCAAAGGGTGACTCTAAAATGCTTTCAGTAATGATTCCCGTGTACATAAAAAACCCCGGGGTTTAAAGCCCGGGGTTTTTTATGTAACAGGCAACTACTACTTTAACAGCATCCGCCGCCGCAGCCTTCTCCGCCTGAACCCGCGTCTGAACAGCCCTGTGAGTCGCCGCATGATGAGCATCCGCCGCTGTATTTCGGACCTTCATTGATTTCAAGAAGCTCAATGTTGAAATTCAGGGCTTTCCCTGCGAGGGGGTGGTTCATGTCGATAACCACTTCTGCATCAGTTACTTCAGAAACAGTCGCAGGTACCTGGTGCCCATTATCGAGTTGAACCGCTATGTTCATGCCGATCTGGGGATCGAAACTCTGCTTGACATCCTCAAGGGGATATGACTGCTTTCTTGTGTCATCATAATCGCCATAGGCTTCGTCAGCTTCGATATGTATATCTTTAATGTCGCCAATTGCCATTCCTGCTACCGCTTTATCAAGTCCGGGAATTACCATTCCTGAACCGACCTGAAACTCAAGGGGGTCACGGTCCTTGCTTGTGTCAAAAACTTCCCCGTCATCGAATGTGCCGGTATAATGTATTACAATAAATTTGCCTTCTTCAACCATTAGGTTTCCTCCGTTTGTGGGCGGTGAATCAATTTCAAAACGTTCTTGAATGAGAATGATTCGCTGTGTTAAAGTTACTGCTTTACCGCTCCTTATTGCGGTATACACCATCTGAGACCCTGTTATATGTAAAGAACTTTATTTTGAAATAGCATTGAATGAATAAAAACCCTCTATGAGTGTGATGCATCACTGTTTCTCTTCTGTTTCTATTATTTGGAAAAGGAAGTGAGGTTAAATTATTTACGTTGGAAAATTAACCGATGGTCCTGGTCTCGGTGAGGGGCTTCTTTACAGGATAAAAGAAGAGGGGCACAAGGGGAGGCTGAACTAGTGCCCCTCTCTGTTCGTTTCCCTTCTTTCTGGTTTCAGCCTCCGATTTGGTATCATTTTTCCGTTCCGGCGGTCAAAGAGAATAAATGGACGGATTTTTTTGCGACGATCTCTGCTTCGCCTTGAAACGTATCTTCTTTCATCTTTTTCTGTTTTTTTTTGCCGGTGGATAGATCTGTTGATGAGGACATGGTACGACAGAAGAGTCAGGGCTGCAAAGAGTGTAATGAAAAAGCTGGTGGCATCCATTGTTTTCTCCCGCCGCTTTGATATAAATGTACCTCAGGGGCGGGGGAAAAACAAATTTTATTGCAGCTACAGCTTTAAAAAGTATCGGTACTTCGTCTGGAAAACTGCCTTCTGTCAATAACACCACGCTGATGCGTCCGCCTGTCAGTAGTGAATCTCCGGGTGTTGTCATTTCTCCTGTCAAAAGCGTTTATTGTTCTAAAGGAGTTTAAGATTCCCTGTAACTGCTGATTAAAAATATATGCCAGGGTTATCGATACGACGATTCCCAGGAAAAATATAATTGTAAATTCGTAGAGTTCCATTTTTTCCTCCAGTTTTAGTTGAGCTAATTAATATACCGAATTAGAGCAGAAAAAGCAAAAAAATTTTTTAGATTTAAAAAAAAACAGGATATTTTTTTAAAAGAAATGGTCCTTCGGGACGAGGCAATACTTCCTTTAAATTTGTATTTTAGAAAATATTCTTGACGACATAACGATGTTATGTTTGACTGTCAGGTGTAGTGTGAGTTTAATACAGGGGATATGTGTATGAAATATCTTATTCTTAATGGTAATTCCAATGATGATAATCATCAATTTGATGACTTTCTGGTTCATTTTTCTGAGGAATTAAATAAACGGGGCAATGAGAGTAAAATTGTTACCCTGAGAAATCAGAAAATAGCCAGCTGCACGGGCTGCTTTAAATGCTGGATTAAAACCCCGGGAGAATGTGTTATTGCCGATGATGCCCGGGAGATCGCCCGTGAGTATATCAATGCTGATATGGTAATTCTTTCGTCGCCCCTTATTCTTGGTTACTTCAGCGCTTTATTGAAAAAAACCCTCGATCGAAGTATTCCTGTGATTCACCCTCACCTTGAAGAAGTTGATGGAGAGGTGCATCATCGTAAGAGATATGATTCATATCCCATGGCAGGAATCATCCTTGAAAAGGAAGTTGATACCGATGAAGAGGATATTGATATCGCAAAAGATCTCTTTGAACGAATGTGCATCAACATGAGAACGGATCTTAAGTTTATTGCCTATACCGACCAGTCACTTGAGGAGGTGCTCAATGCAGCTGATATTTCTTAATGCTTCACCACGGGGTAAAAAAAGCAATACCGATATTATGATGGGCCATTTTCTGCGGGGCTTTTTAGAAAATAAAGAAAACAGTCTGGAGACCCTCTACCTGGTAAAATATAGAAGGAATCTCGAAGATCTTGCCCGGGAAGTTTTAAAATCTGAAGTCCTTATAATCGGTTTCCCTCTCTATGCTGACTCCGTACCGGGAAGCCTCAAAGAATTTCTGGAAGTCTTTGCCCGTTTCAAAGATGAAGAGACAAAGCCGGCTCTTGGCTATTTTTCCCAGTGTGGATTTCCTGAAACCCACCATCTCAGGTTTGTTGAAAGGTATCTTGAAAAAATGACCGGTAAATTAAACTGTTCATACCTGGGATCAATTATGAAAGGGGGCGGTGAAGGGCAGCATATCCAGCCTCAACCTTTTATGGAAAAAACTTTTTATCTGCTTCATAAAGCGGGAAAAGATTTTGGTGATACCGGTACATTAAACTCTGACATTCTACAAAAGCTTGCCCGTCCTGAAACCCTGAGTCACGATCAGATCAAAGGGATTATTCCCTATGTCAATGAGAAGCTCTGGGATGCCTGGATGATAGAGAACGGGGCCCTGGAAAAAAGTTTTGATGCTCCGTATAAATAAAAGTTGAAAGTTACAAGTTACAAGTTGGAAGTCCCCTTCGGGGGATTTAGGGGGGGGGCTATCAAGATACCTCGATACTGCCCAGGATTTCTTCAGGTATTGAAATGTCTTTTTTCCTCAGGTAACCGGTAAAGTCATTCATATCCTTAAAGGGGCGGCGCAGAATAATATTTGACGCCGCGTGTTTGCCAATGCCGGGAATTGCCTCGATAGCCTTCTGGGGGATTTCATTCACCCTGACCGGAACGGGGAGACAGAAAAGGGAACGCTCCCGGTGTCCAGCCACCAGGGCATCCTGAAAACTGAGCAGGGGCAGGCTCAGGGGAAACCGGGCGGTTATTGAATAACTTGCTATCTGTTTGCCGAGAACATGGCCCTGGTTTTCTTCAAGTATCTGCACACCTTTCAGAACAGTTCCCCGGGGATAAATACTTTTTAGCATCGGTACATCAATGTCACGGCGAATCATGTCACGATAATGCTCAAAGCGGTTGAGCATTTTCCCCGCCTTTGTTTGCCGGCTGCCGTAAAGCTCTGTCCCGGGAAAAGGAAGGAGCTTGCGGATATTTATTCTTTTCAGCAAAAGATTTTCTTCGAGCATCTCAGTAAGCCACCGGTAGTTTATCTTAAATGTCTCCATTGATTCACCGCGAAGACCCTGGATTAGGTTGATACCCGGCAGAAGCCTTGGAATACCATCGAGTCGGTCGCCGCATGTTTCATTTATCAGGCGCACAACAGCCACTGCTTCTTCAGGAGAAACCTTAAGGTTATTTGCCGCAATTACCGCAGGGTCAAAAGATTCTATGCCCAGGGCAAGGGTATCTCCCGGGGTTATAGCCCGGGAGATGGCGTGAAGCATAACGGCTGATTCATTGGGGAAATTATGAATAGTCCCCGGGTTCGCGTTGTCAATATTGAGAACATCAATCAGGCCCCGGTTTTTTCTTTCTTCCAGTTCTTTAAAAAGTTCCTTTACCGCCCCGGGGTCAGGTGCCGGAAAGCCCTTTCTGAAATCCTTAAAGGCTGTACCGTACTGCAGAATGTCCGCCTGCCGACCGAGGCGAAATCGAGAGACCCCCCTGTCTATGAGGGCGTCAACTTCCCCCACTATATCTTTTATTCTTCTAAACTGCAGGGAGGCAAAGAGCCCCTCTGAACAGAAGCTGCAGTGCTGCTGACGTGGACACCCCCGGTATGTTTCAATTTCACAAATAATATGAGGGAAGGAAGGATGCAGGGGGGCCATTGCCGCGCCGGCGCGTCCCCAGCGGGCAATATCATCGGCATCACGAAGAGAATCTTCAGGTGTACCGACGGCAAGGGTGTAAGCATATTTCTCAATATCACCGTTAACCCCATGGGCACCCCGGGGAAGGTTATGGACCATCCGCGATGCCTCTCCTCCAAGAATAAAATGAAGCCTGAAGTTTTTTTCTATGATAGTAGTAATCTCACTGACTGTACCGATACGGCTTCCAAGATATTTTCCTGGAACAACAGCGCCGCCGATAAGGAATACTGCGGAGTAATTTTCTTCAATAAGAAGCTCTGATTTTCGAAGCTTCTCAATTGTAGTATAGACAATACTGTCTGCTGAAACACCCGCGTCGATGAGGGCGCCGTAAATGTACCGGGGGTAGGGGGCAATAAAGGGGGGGACTCCGAAACAGGCCGGTTCATCAACAAAACAGTCGAGTATCAGGTAACGACTGTTCATAGCCCGGTGAGGGCCTCGTCAATTTTTGTTGTCATGTAACGTTCTATTTTTTTCTCGACGTTCAGAACAAAGGTTTTATTTTTCCGTATCATTTCCTTTAGTTTGTCATTTTTGCCATAACGTTTAGCCAGATCATCGACTCGTTCATCAAGAGAAACCACTACATCATGTTTTACCCGTTTGTCTGCATAAAAGACTATCTCTCGTTCTTCAAGGGGGCCATCAATCTGAAAGTTTTCAATATATACATGGGATTCGCAAATTTCTGCGAGAGGCTCGAGGTCGAGCTCCCTGAGCATTTTTCCTCCGATAAGGTCATGACGCAGTTCCCGGGTTTCAATAGTTCTGGTCTTGGCGATATCATGGAGCAGGGCACCGCAGAGAACCAGGTCACGGTCAATGGGAACATCATCTCTCAGGTGGTCAACCAGGGCTGCGGAAACATTACGCACCTGTATGGAATGCGCCCTGATATTGGGAAGCATCTTGTATCTTTGCATTATCTCAAGGCATTTCTCTTCAGTGGGGAGGGAGCATTTTTTTTCTATGTTTCTCATAAGCCTGATCTATCCGGCATTCCGCTTTGGGCTCCGGTCTCTATTTAGTTTTACGACCTTCTACAGGTAAGGCTGAAACTGTTAAAATGGCAAGGAAAAAATCTTTTGAAAAGCAACATTGGCACTTTTACTTTTTGAGTTTGTTTTTCCAGATGGTTTTAAACATTATTCTTTTTTATGTTGACTTATTGTTATTTAAGGCTGGAATGAAGCAAAGGGTATCGGTTCATTAAAAAAAGAAAAGTGAGCCTTACAGAACAATGTTATTGTTCGAGTATAATAATCGGGGTATTAAAAGATGGATAATCAACATTTAGCCGTCATGATTCGCAACAGTGCTGAAAAAAACGGCGACAAAACTGCAATACGTGGAAAGGTAGATGGTCAGTGGAAGGGAAATTCATACAGTGAAATGATTGATCTCATTGACTCGCTGGCTTCAGGCCTTCTGGAGCTTAATGTCGAACCAAAGGAAATGGTAGGTATATTTTCTGCAAACCGGCCTGAGTGGCCTGTTGTAGATTTTGCGGTTCTTTCTGTTCTTGGGGTAACGGTCCCTATTTACGGTACTAACACGGCAAAACAGGCGGCTTATATTATAAATGACGCTTCTATCCGCATTCTCTTTGTCGGCGATCAGGCGCAGTATGACAAGGTTAAGTCTGTTATGGGAGAATGCCCTTCACTGAAGGTAATAGTCGCTGTTCAGGACAGCATCACTATCAGCGGTGATGAATCCATGTACTACAGTGATCTTCTTAAAAAAGGAGAAGAGGCAAACAGAAAGGAAGATATTAAAAAGCTTCTTGAGACTGCCAATTCAGAAGAACTCTGTACATTGATATACACTTCAGGTACCACCGGTGACCCCAAGGGTGTCATGCTGAATCATAAAAATTTTGCACACCAGATTCGGGCAGTTGACGCTCATTTTAATGTTACGTCAGCGGATAAATCACTCTGTTTTCTTCCTTTGAGTCATGTTTATGAGCGTACCTGGTCATACTGTGTTTTTAATTACGGGGCTGAAAATAATTATCTCGATGACACTACTAAGATTCTTGAATATATGGCTGAAGTTCGCCCTACGGCAATGGTAAGTGTACCACGGCTCTATGAAAAAATTTACGCCACAGTTTATGACCGTCTTGAAAAAGGCTCAGGGATAAAGCGGGCTCTTTTTAACTTTTCCTTTAAAAATGGTAAAAAGTATGCCTATAAGAAATATGAAAAGAAATTTGTAGGCCCCTGGCTCGGATTTAAGCACGCCCTCGCTGATAAGCTGGTTCTCTCGAAGATGCGGGATGTTGTGGGAGGCAAAAAGAATTTCTTTTCTGCCGGCGGCGCTCCCCTCTCAAAGGATATCGAAGAGTTTTTCTTCTCGGCAGGTCTGATGATAAGCCAGGGGTACGGGCTCAGCGAAACTTCCCCCATGCTGACTTATAATCCGGGAGGCAGGTTTAAGTTTGGTACCGTTGGTTTTCCCGTACCTGAGGTTGAACTTCGAATTGATGAAGAAAACGGAGAGATTCAGGCCAAGGGACCTAATATTATGATGGGATACTATAATAAGCCCGAGGCGACTAAAGAAGCCTTTACGGAAGACGGCTGGTTTAAAACAGGCGATGTTGGTATCATTGATTCAGAAGGTTTTGTTCATATTACCGACCGCATTAAAGACCTGATCATTACTTCAGGGGGAAAGAACATTGCGCCTCTGCATATTGAGACCCTGGTGGGCATTGATTTCTACATTGAGCAGATCTGCACTATCGGAGATAAACGGAAATATGTGAGCGCTCTGATTGTTCCCAACTTTCCCGCCCTTGAAGAGTGGGCAACATCACAGGGAATTACCTTTGTATCCCGTGAAGACCTGATTGCCAATAAGCAGGTTGTAGATTTTTTCGAAGAGCGTATTAAGCTTAATTCATCTGAACTGGCCCAGTAT
>CAZPEK010000100.1:0-4761 GCA_964585555.1 uncultured Leptospirales bacterium
AGAGCAGATCAGCACCCAGCGATGAGCTGGAGACCTTTCCGGGGATTAGTTCTGTTGAGGATGAAAACACCGCACAGCTGCTCCAGGCTGAGATTTATCGAATCCTGGATACACTCGATGCAGTTGACCGCTCTATCTTTATCATGAAAAAAGAACTCTCCATGTCAACAAAAGAGATCGCACAAACCATCAAAAAAAGTGAACGGACGATTAGACGCAGTCTTGAAAAAACCCTGAAGATACTTGCCCTTGAATTAAAAAAAACTGGTTTTTTACCTGAATCACTTATTTCCATGACCGTTTTTGCCCTTTCTATTGTATTATTAGAAGGAGATTATACCAGATAATGAAAGGGCACCTGAAACAAAAAGCAATTATTCAAAGGGCGCTTGCGGGCCATAAGGCTATTGCGGCTGATCCCCATATGCAGACCTGTTCGCGATGCAGGAAACATGCAGAAGCGTTCCATCTCCTTCTTTCTCCATCCGAAGAGAGCCCTGATGCTCCCTCTCCACAAGTTGAAGCGCGCATTCAGGCAACCCGTCGGGAGCTGGCAAAAAATACGGCCGAAAGTCCTGAAAGGAAATTTAATCTTCAGAGACCGGGCCGGCTTATTCTGGCAGGGAGTGCAGCTGTCTTAACGGTACTCCTGGCGATAACCATGATGCTGATAAAAACCGAGAGGCTGGTGCCCCGTCACATTGCCATTACACCCGGTACAGAGGAAATAACTGTTAACGATACAAAAATACGATCAGTCCTGGTTCTCGCCGAAAACATCGATACCGCAACAGTCCGGGGAGCGGCCTTAATAAACCAAAAAGATTCCTTTTCAGTTATTCTCTCCCGGAACAGTGATTTTTCAATACAGGGACTGACATCAGATCAGGCACAACTTCCCCTTATTATGACCTTAAAAAAGGGTACCCTGACCGCGGATATTGTTAAGGGAGAGAATAAATTTATTTTTCAAACCGCCCAGGCAAAAATAACTATTACCGGTACCCGCTTCAAGCTCTCTGCTGCAGATAGAACTACTGTTTCACTCCAGGAAGGTTCACTAATGATAGCAGCCCTTGCTTCAGGAAAAACCCGGTCCCTTGCAGCCGGCAGTACATGCGTTATTACTGACGCTGGAGCCGTTACCCTCACTGCTGAGAGGGACGCTTCAATAAAAAATCAAAAAAAGATCATTCAGAGAAAGGAAGAAAAGGCCGGCTCCTTCACCGGGAAAGAAACAAAAAAAGATCAAAAAAATTCTCCAGAAATCCGCCGGGAACTTGCCGAGCAAAAAAAAGAGATGAAGGAAGAACAGCGGCAGATGCGGGAAATAAAGCGCTCCTTAAGACAGAGAAAAAACAGATAAACTTGCCATTCTAATGTTAACATTTCATTGACAAAGGCATAAAATCTGCTATAGTCACAGACAAAAAGGGAGCACGATATAATGCAGATACTTCGTTATATATCCACACTTATTCTGTGCTGCGCAGTTTTGCAGGTTCAGGCCGATGAGCTTAAGACCACAGTGGGTACAGAAGAAATAAAGGACCGGTACACCCTGAAAGAACTGGTCGCAAGAAGTCTTAAAAACTATGAACTTTTAAAAACTTCCCGCAGTGAAATTACCCGCTACCGCCACGAACAGGACCAGGCCTCAACCTGGGAGAATCCTGAACTCGGTGTAACGGGGGGCTATAAAAAAACCACTTCATCAGGATACCTGTACGGTATTTCTCTGAGCCAGACCATCCCATGGCCGGGAAAAAAAAGCGCCCTGGCAGCAATAGCAGGTGAAGATAAAAAAATTGCCCGCCTCAGGCATGAAGAAATGAAGCTCTACGTGTCTCACGAAGTAGTACGGCTCGCCTACCGTTACCATGCCCTCAAGGCTCTCACTGAACATACCAGTCTCCGCCTGAAGCGTCTCAGCCTTATCGATACCTTTCTCCGGAACAGAAAAATACTCTCCCCGGAAAAAATAGTAGAAAAAAACATCATACAGGGGCGTGTTAAAATACTTGAAAAGAAGGTCATTGACACCCGTCAGCGGACAAGGCAGGCCTTTGCTGATTTAAATCTCTTTACCTGTTTTTGTGTGCCCCAAAAGGACTTTCCGACAATTGACATCACCTGGTACACCACGGCTCCCGGTATTGACGCAGAATTCCTGAAGAAACAGACTATGACCCGCAACTTTCAAATACAAAGAGCCATGGCTCTTCTCAAGCGCGAGAAAAAGAAGCTCCTTTACGAAGGAAAAAAGAAATCCCCTGACCTGAACATCTCGCTTTTTTATAATGAAGACAATACTGGTACAGCGGAACGCTCTTTCGGCGGCGGCATATCACTCCCCCTGCCGATACTCGACCAGAACAAGGGAGCCGTTAAGGCACGGAAAGCAGATCTTTCCATAGCACAAATCAACCTTCAGTACCTTGAACGGAAACTGGATAGACGCCTCAATGATCTTTTCAGCAGGTATTTAGTTGCCGGCAGACTGCTCGATATTTTTCCTTTAAAAAGCCAGGCTGCCATCGAAGCCCAGATGCGTTATGCGGACCGGGAATTTATTCGAGGAAGAGTTGGCCTTCAGAACTATCTTGATATGGATGAACAATCCCATGAGGTAATAGAGGCTATTTACCAGGCCCAGGTGGAAGTGGTGGTGCTCCATACAACACTTAGATTTCTTGCTGCAGAGCAATAAAAAGAGGTATCCCAATGATAAACCGACTCTTTGAATGGGCACTAACCCACCGCTACACTGTTCTTATCATATTTCTCGGCATCACCATAACCGGCGTCTATGCCATGACCCAGCTGAACATTGATGCAGTTCCCGATATAACCAATGTTTCCGTCATGGTCAACACCAAGACAGGGGCTCTTGCTCCTGAAGAAATTGAAAAAACCGTTACCTTCCCCATTGAAACAGAGCTTGCGGGACTCCCCGATGTAGAGGATATCCGCTCTCTTTCAAAATACGGCCTTTCACAGATTATCGTTGTATTTTCTGATAATACTGATATCTATTTTGCCCGCCAGCAGGTTCCAGAACGCCTGCAGCTTGTGACCGGTTCACTTCCCCCCGATATAACTCCTGAGCTTGGTCCGATATTTACCGGTCTCGGTGAAATTTTCATGTATGTCCTGGTTCCAAAGAAGGACAGTGCCCTGGCCAAAAAGCCGGAAAAGGAACGACTCATCTACCTGCGGACACTTCAGGATCTCCATGTGTCGCCAAAGTTGAAAACAGTTCAAGGGGTTGCGGAAGTAGAATCAAATGGAGGCTTTAAAAAGCAGATACATATCAATGTAAATGCCCGCTCAATGGAGCAATACGGTATCAGTTGTCACCAGCTCATATCAAAACTTGAAAATCTCGGAGAAAATTATGGCGGGGGCTACATCCAGCAGAAGGGACATCAGATAATCGTCCGCACGGTTGGTCGTGTCAGCAGCTTAAAGGCCATCAGAGATCTTCCGGTTAAGCTGAACATCTTTGGTGCCCCGGTGCGCCTCAGACAGGTTGCCACGGTTAATGAGGGCCATGAGCTCAGGGTCGGCGCCGCGACTTTTGAAGGCAGTGAGACGGTTCTCGGGACCGTGCTGATGCGTATCGGATCGAACAGCCGCGATGTGGCTATAAATGTTGCAGAAGCGGCAAAAAACATAAAACTTCCAAAAGATGTTGAAATGAAGGTTCTTTACAACCGGAGCTTTCTGGTAAACGCAACCATTGATACAGTTACCCTGAATCTTCTTGAGGGCGGCCTCCTGGTCATAGCAATTCTTTTTCTCATTCTCGGCAACATACGCGCCGCCTTGATTGTGGCGCTGGCTATTCCCCTTTCGATGATTGCCGCCTTCAGCGGTATGCTGCAGTCTAAAATTTCCGCCAGCCTCATGAGCCTGGGGGCAATCGACTTTGGATTGATTGTCGACGGATCAGTGGTTATTATTGAAAATGTCATCCGCCGTTTTGAAAACAGCAAAAAAGATCCCCAAAAAATCACCCAGGAAGAACGCCTTTCCATGACCCTGGAGGCATGCCGCGAGGTGGGACGTCCTGTCGTTCTCGGGGTCTTCATGATAATGATCGTCTATATTCCCCTTCTCTCACTTACCGGTATTGAAGGCAAGATGTTTCGCCCCATGGCGGCAACGGTTATCTTTGCCCTCACAGCCAGCCTCTTTATTGCCATATTTCTCATGCCCGTGCTCTCTTACTATTTTATCAGGCCGTCGAAAAACAAAAATCAAAAATCCGCGGTCTTTACCCGCCTGATGGAATCTGCATACCGACCGGTAGTCAGCTTCTCTCTCAATAATCGAAAGATACTGGTCCCGGCCACACTGGTAGTTGCGCTCCTCTCCATGGTGCTTTTTTTCAATCTTGGCTCTGACTTTATTCCCCAGCTTAATGAAGGTGACATGGTCATTGGACTGGTGCGCAATACAAGCATGGGTATTGATGAATCAGTACGGCAGCCGAAAATTTCCGACAGGGTTATCAAACATTTCACAGAGGTTGAGACTGTCTTCTCCCGCATGGGAACCCCTGAATCAGCAACAGACCCGATGGGCGTTAACTTTGCCGACACTTTTGTTATATTAAAAAAGAATTTTTCCCTCTGGCCATTGGAAAAGGAAGGAAGGAGACGGACAAAAGATGAACTCTTTGAGGACATCAGCCGGGCCATCGAAAAGGCAATGCCGGGACAGGAAATTTCCATGACCCAGCCCATTGAAATGCGT
>CAZPEK010000100.1:4771-6450 GCA_964585555.1 uncultured Leptospirales bacterium
AATGAAATTCTGGAAGGAAGTCGCGCTGACATAACCTTGAGAATATTCGGCCCTGACCTTGACAAGCTTCTTCTCATTGTCAACCAGGCAAAGGGTATTCTCGAAAAAATACCCGGGGCCGAGTCAGTAGAGATGGACGCCCTTACCGCCCTGACGAAAAGTCCGGTTCTCGATCTTGCCCTTGACCATGACAAAATTTCTGAATACGGCATTTCACTACAGGATGTGAACAAATCTTTCACCATTGCCATGAACGGCATTGAAGTCGGCTACTTTTACGAGGAAGAAAAACGCTTCCCCATTGTGGTGCGCCTTGCTGAGAATCTCAGGTCAAGCGTCTCCGCTATTGGAACTATTCCTGTCAGCCTTCCCGATGGAGGCACCGTTCCAATTACCCGCCTGGCCCGAGTCCAAAAAAGAAACCAGGTGACTACCATTGCCCGAAGCCGGGCCCGCCGGTATGCGGCGGTTTCCATCAACCTGAAAAATCGGGACACTGAGAGCTTTGTCAATGAAGCCCGTGAAAAAATTACAGCGGATATAAAATTTCCTGAAGGCTATGAACCTGAATGGGGAGGCCAGTTTAAAAATCTTGAATCTGCCCGGCAACGTCTCTACGTCCTGATTCCTGTTATCCTTTTCTTCCTTTTTATAATTCTTATTAAAAATTTTGGAAATTTCAAGCATGCCTTCCTGGTCTTCAACAGCATTCCCTTTGCGGTAACCGGGGGTATAATTTTTATCTATCTGCGGGGCATCCCCTTCAGTGTCTCTGCCGGAGTCGGATTTATTGCCCTGACCGGTATCGCAATTCTTGACGGGATGGTGCTGGTCAGTTTTTTCAACCAGCTCAGGAGTGAAGGTAAAACCATACGGGAAGCAGTGACCGAAGGCGCCATGATACGCCTGCGTCCTGTCATCATGACGAGTCTTGTCGCAATGCTCGGCTTTATCCCCATGGCCTTTAATACGGGAATGGGAGCGGAAGTTCAGCGTCCCCTTGCCACGGTAGTTATCGGTGGGCTGGTCTCTTCTACCATGCTGACCCTCCTGCTTCTTCCTACCCTCTACTGCTGGATTGAATCACGGGAAGAAAAATTGTTTAACCTGGAAAAAGCAAAAGAAAAATAATTCTTATAAAACAGCTCTATCCAGTACTGAGGTGCAGCATCTATTATCGATAGAGGTGACACCTGACGGTTCCCCCATCAACTGCCTGCTCTTCCGGGTAGATGTTTTTGCATATATCCATTACATGAGGACATCGAGTGTGAAAGTGGCACCCTTCAGGAGGATTTTCCGGAGAGGGAATTTCTCCCTGCAGGGCGGTAAAACCGCGCTTTTCAGGCTTAATCTCAGGAATAGACGCGATAAGACTTTTCGTATAGGGATGCAGGGGCTCATCGTAGAGAGCACTGGTACTCCGGTTTTCAACAATACGCCCAAGATACATGACCGCGATATGATTACTCATGTGTTCGACCACTGCAAGATCATGGGCAACAAAAAGAAATGTCAATGAAAGCCGCTCTTGCAGTTCTTTCAATAGATTTAAAATCTGTCCCTGTATGGATACATCAAGGGCTGAAACCGGTTCATCAAGAATAATCAATTTCGGATTCAACGCAATTGCCCGGGCAATACCGATCCGCTGGCGCTGCCCCCCGCTGAACTCATGG
>CAZPEK010000100.1:6460-10457 GCA_964585555.1 uncultured Leptospirales bacterium
CCAGGCGCGCCGCATACAGGCCGAGCGACAAGCCGCCTTCGACGTACGCCTTCTGCGCGATCAGCATGCGGCGGATGTCGGCGTGTTCGATGAGCTTGATCTGCGGCTCCGCTGAACTCATGGGGATAGCGCTCAACATGCTCCGACCCCAGACCGACCAGAGTCATCAGCTCATCAAGACGTTCTTTGATTTCTTCCTTTTTCATATCTGTATGAATTCGCAGGGGCTCAGATATAATTCTGCCGACAGTCATTCGGGGATTCAGGGCGCTGAAGGGATCCTGAAAAACCAGCTGTATATTTTTCCGAAAAGCACGGAGCTCCTTCCGGCCAAGGGACTTAATGTCAATCCCGTCAATTACCACGCTGCCGGCATCAGGTTCAATGAGACGGAGCATGGCCCGTGCTGCGGTTGTTTTCCCCGATCCGCTTTCACCGACCATCCCAAGGGTATGCCCCTTTTCAATAGTGAAGTTTATACCATCAAGGGCCCGGACAACTCCCGGTTTTTCAAAAAAATTCTTTTACCGTGATAAAAAATATTTTGTTAATCCTTCGACATGTACCATCATTAATTCCTGAAAATTACTTTCAGGTACCATTTCAGGTTGCAAAAAGAATTGCAACTCCTTTTCGGTCTGAAAGAGAATCATTGTATATGTGGCCAAAAAACAATATTATGATTACTTAAAATTTAATAAATACTTGCAATTAGAATGTCAAAGGTTATACATTGATAATTTAAAAAAATAGCGCAGGGGGTACTCGAATGCACATGCAATTTGATTATAAAAAAGATACCATTATTGATATTCTTCGTACCGGAACAAAAACCTACGGCGATAAAACTCTACTCAGAAAACGGACTGACAGCGGATGGGTCGATATATCCTGGAATCAGGTCAACACAGAGGTTGAAGCCCTTGCATCATATCTGATTAATATCGGTTTCAAGAAGGGAGAGATTGCAGCGATCTATTCTGCAAACAGACCGGAATGGGTTGTGGCTGACTTTGCGACTTTTTTCTGTGCAGGTGTTGATGCGACGATATACCCGACAAACTCCGCTTCTGAAGCAGCATATATTCTGGATGATACAAAGTCAGTTATCTGTTTTTGTGACGGTAAATTCCAGGTCGATAATATTCTTTCAAAGAAGAAAAATCTTCCCAACCTCCAGAAAATCATTGTTTTCAGCGAAGTTGATTACAACGATGATCTGGTAATCAAATACAGCGAGGCGATTAAAGCCGGTGAGAAAAACGTACAGAAGAATGAGATCGAAGCACGAATCGCAACGGTAAAACCAGAAGATCTTTTGACACTCATTTATTCATCAGGTACAACCGGTCAGCCGAAAGGGGTTATGCAGAGTCACTTAAATGTTATGTATGTTTCCACCACCTTTGCATTGACACAGCATATTACTCCAGATGACATGTTGATTTCTATTCTTCCCCTTGCACATTCAGTTGAAAGATCATTAAGTTACTACGCCTTTATTATAGCTGGAGGAGTTATGTCCTTCTCAAGGGGACAGGAATTTTTCGCAGAAGATCTTGTTGAACTGAGACCGACACTTTCCGCATTTGTTCCAAGAATTTTTGAAAAAATATACAACGGAATCCATGCAAAAGTTGCGACCGCCTCTGCAGGAAAACAAAACCTTTTTCAAAAGGGCATGGCTGTTGCGAAAAAGGCGGCACCATACTTTATGGAGGATAAAAAACTTCCTTTTATTCTCGGTGTTAAATATAAATTATTTGATAAGCTCCTTTACTCAAAACTAAAAAAGGCTATCGGCTTTGACAGATATATAAGTATTGGAAGTGCCGGGGCTCCCCTCCTCCCGGAGATACACGACTTTTTCTGGGGGCTGAAAATAGAAATCCGTAAAGGGTATGGTCTCACTGAGACTTCTCCGGTTTTAGCTCTTGATCCTCATCTATCCGAAAATAAGGTTAAGAGTGATTTATGGATGGCTCCCTTCCCTGAAGTAGAACTAATGATTGCTGATGATGGTGAAATTCTTGCAAAGTCACCGGGCGTAATGATGGGGTATTATAATAAACCTGAACAGACAGAAACAGTTTTTACCAGCGATGGCTGGTTCATGACCGGCGATATCGGCATGATTGACAATGAGGGTTATCTCAAAATAACTGACAGAAAGAAAGACATCATTGTAACTTCAGGCGGAAAGAATATTGCTCCCCAGGTCATTGAAAATGCCTTTGGATCAAACACTCTTATTGAACAGATTGCTACTATCGGTGATGGAAGACAATATATTTCAGCCCTTATTGTTCCTGGTTTTGAAGTGCTGAAAGAGTGGGCAGCACAGGAAGGACTCGGCGCTTTAAACAATGCACAGCTTGTCACCAATGAGAAAGTTATTAAGAAGTATCAGGAGATTGTTGATGAGGTCAATCAACAGTTCGGCCGGGTTGAACAGATTAAAAAATTCAAGTTAATGCCAAAAGAATTTTCACTGGAGAACGGCGAACTTACTCCCACGCTTAAACTTAAAAGAAAAGTATTGCTGGATAATTACAAAGAGGATATCGAAGAGCTTTATAAAAACTAAGACCTTCTGCAGGGCCGGTAAGGCCCTGCAGTGTTTTTTTATTTTCTCTTCCGTATAGAGAAACTTCCCTGGCTCAAAAGCAGAGCAATACTGATCTGTTAAATAATATACCCTTTCTCCCTGAACCAGTTAATTGTTTTTTTAATTGTTTCCTTCAGGGGAGTAAACTCAAGACCCAGTTCACTGACCGCCTTTGCATTATTAAAGTGCTCGCCCATATTACCGATTTTAACCTGCGATACTGAAACTACCGGCGGCTTTCTTGTCATGCGAGCTCCCAGTTCAAATAGATACCCGAGAGACAGGGCAACAGGATAGGGAAGCCGAATCTTCGGTGGTTTCACTCCCGCGATTTCTGCAACAAGTTTAAAAAAATCACCCACCGTTACATTTTCATTGCCCAGTAAATATCTTTCACCTACTTCACCCTTTTCTGCCGCCAGGAGATGCCCCCGGGCGACATCTTCAACATCAATTATATTGATTGCTCCTTCAATATATCCGGGCATATCCCTGTTTGCAATATCTACAATCATCGCTCCTGATGGGGTCGGCTTAATATCCCTCACGCCGATAACAAGAGTTGGGTTTACAAATACAGCAGGAAGTCCTTTCTCACATAATTTTTTTGCTTCAATCTCCGCAAGATATTTTGAAATTGCATAATGGTCTCCCGTATCCCAGCCGTTGAATTCAGCGGTTTCGTCTACATAGTTGCCTGCGCCATGGGACCCGATGGTATTTGAAGTACTGGTATATACAACTTTTTCAAGTCCTGCAGACAGGGCCTCTTCGAGAACAGTTCTGGTGCCATCAACATTGATTTCATAAAAAAGCTTTTTATTCAAAGACCAGTGAGCAAAATATGCGGCAGCATGGTATAACGTATCGCAGCCCTTCATTGCATCTCGCAAAGAATCTCTATCGCGGAGATCAGCATGTACTCTTTCAACATCAAGATCATCAATGTTACCGGTATCGCTCGTATCCCTTACGGTAACCCGCACATCAGTACCTTGAGACAGGAGCTGCCTTACTATTGTTGATCCGATAAATCCTGTTGATCCTGTTACGAGAGTTTTCATATTTTTCTCCTCTTTATGCAATAATGCCCTTCACCAGAAAAACTATATACCCAGCAATGAAAAAAAGTCTATTCATAATTGAAAAACCCATAGGCAATTACTGATAATGAGAAAATACTAATTGGTACTCGTGGCATTCTGACACAAAAAAAGTCAAAAAATAATTGATGAATGACGACTTGAAAGGACGTACAAAATCAGTAACCGTACTGTGTTATGCTGTTATACCTGTATGTCGGTCGCTTATTCTGAAAATTTTTAACTACCAACACTTAAATGAGTCCCTGGTAAATATACTCTCCCAGTTTTCGGACCTTTAAAGAAA
>CAZPEK010000101.1:0-10378 GCA_964585555.1 uncultured Leptospirales bacterium
GAAAGAACAGGCCAGCGGTGCTTTTAAATTTTACTCTGAACTGATTGCCAAAAGGACAGAGCTTGAAGTTAAATACCAGACTATGGAGGCTGCCCTGGCAACCGGTTCACCGATGCTTAAGTCTTTGAAACGTCAGCTCTCTATAATCAATAAAAAGATTGCCGGTCTCGAAGGGGACGGTTCAGGTTCTGCAAACGCCGTTCCGACCCTCGGAGGGGCCCCGGCAAAGATGTCACAGTATGCTGACCGATATCGGGACATCCAGATATCCGGAACCATCTACAAAACCCTGGTGCAGATGTACGAACAGGCAAAACTGGAGGAGGCCCGTGAGGGGATATTCGTTCAGGTCATTGATCCCCCGGTTGTCCCGGATAAGAGATTTAAGCCGAAAAGGGCTTTGATGGTACTGGTTGCCGCTTTTACTTCGGGATTCCTGGCTGTTTTTATTATCTTTTTTATGGAATGGATTAATACTATAAAGGAAGAAAAAGGACTAAAACGGGAAAAACCGCTATTTTAGCTGTTATTATTTAAACTAATAGATAATTCTTTTAAAAACATTTCATTGCTGCCTTCAGAATAAAATATCCTTGCCAAGAAGCAACATCTTCTCTTATTGTCGTTATTATCTTTGAAATCAGGGTGGTAACATGTCGCGCACCGCATTTATTACAGGCATCACCGGGCAGGATGGAGCCTATCTTGCCGCGCTGCTTCTTTCCAAAGGCTACAGGGTCTTTGGGGGGTATCGGCGAACCAGTTCTCCGAATTTCTGGCGTCTCGAAGAACTTAATGTAAAAGAAAAGGTTGATCTTATTGAAATAGATCTTCTCGATGCCGGAAATCTTATCAGAGCCCTTGATGAATGTAAACCTGATGAGGTCTATAATCTCGCTGCACAGAGCTTTGTTGCTGTCTCCTTTGAGAAACCGGTCTTAACAGGAACGGTAACCGGCATTGGTGTTACAAATCTTCTCGAAGCTATCCGCATTGTCAACAGCCATATACGTTTTTACCAGGCCTCAAGCTCTGAACTTTATGGAAAGGTTCAGGAAACTCCCCAGCGGGAAAGTACTCCCTTTTATCCCCGAAGCCCCTATGCAATAGCAAAACTCTACGGTCACTGGATGACGATAAATTACCGTGAGGCATATAATATTTTTGGAGCCTCAGGCATTCTTTTTAATCATGAATCTCCTCTTCGTGGAATTGAATTTGTCACCAGGAAAGTTACCGATTCTGTAGCCCGAATTGTCACAGGAAAACAGGATTTTTTTGAAATAGGCAACATGGACGCCAAACGTGACTGGGGCTTCGCGGGAGAATATGTCGAATGCATGTGGAAAATGCTTCAGCTTGATACACCGGATAATTTCGTAATCGCCAGCGGAGAGGCTCATTCTGTCAGGGAGTTTATTGAAGAATCTTTTCGTCGCGTTGGCACTGAAATCACCTGGCAGGGAACAGGCGTCGATGAAACAGGCCTTGATAAGAAAAGCGGAAAAACCGTGGTTAAGGTAAATCCTAAATATTTCAGACCTGCAGAAGTTGACATCCTGGTAGGAGACGCTTCAAAGGCAAAAAAAATATTAGATTGGGAAGTCAAAACATCCTTTAAAGACCTGGTACACCTGATGGTAGACCGGGACCTGGAGAGAGTCCGAAGCCGAATATGAAAATTATGGTTACAGGTGCTGCCGGTTTTGCAGGAAGATACCTTGTAGAGACCCTTCAAGGCGAAGGCTTAGATGTCATCCCTGTTGATCTCGACAGCCGGGACGGAGCTTCGATAAACTGCGATATTTCATCATATCGGGAAGTTGATGATCTGATCCATAAATATGAACCTGACCAGATATTTCATCTTGCTGCCATCAGTCACCTTTATGGAAGCAGTTCCCTTGAAATGTACCGGGTAAACCTGACCGGAACACTGAATCTTCTTGAAGCATCGTCTCTACTGAAAACGAAACCCCGATTTATCATGGTTAGCTCTTCACAGGTCTATGGTCGGGTAGAAGAGAATAAACTTCCTGCAGTTGAGGAGAGTTTTGTTGCACCGGAGAACCATTACGGTTCAAGCAAGGCTGCTGCCGAACAACTGGTGCGGGGATACTGTAAAGAAACAGGAATGCAGGGCATTGTGCTTCGCCCTTTCAACCATACTGGACGCGGACAGTTAACTTCCTTTCTGGTGCCTAAACTTGTAGAGGCTTTCAGGGAAAAGAAAAATGAAATTCAACTGGGAAATATTGATATAGCCAGGGATATTATGGATATACGAGATGTAGCTGCCGCCTATCTCAGTGTTGCAAGGATGAATGAGAGGTCTCTCTTTTCTATTTATAATATTGCGGGAGGATGTGCTGTTAAGCTCACTGAAATCCTTGAATTTTTAGGTGAGTTGTCAGGCTGCCGCCCTGAAATTATTTCCAATGAAACGCTGCAGCGTAAAAATGAAATACCAATTATATACGGATCTGCCCATAAGCTGAAAGAGCAAACTGACTGGAGCCCGGTTTATACTATTAAGGATACTTTGGAGTGGATGTATAATGAAAACAGGTGATATCTTTTCATGGCTCGATACTGAATTTCCTCTCTATCTCCAGGAAAAATATGACAATGCGGGCACCCAGGTTGTTTTTCCGGAAGAAAATATTTCAGGAATTCTTTTCAGTCTTGACCTGACGACCGATATCATCCATGAAGCCCGGGAACAGGGATGTAATGTTATAATCACTCATCACCCGTATTTTTTTAAAGCCTTGAAAAAGGTTGATAGCAGCAAGGCTAAATCAGCGCTCCTTGTTGAATTAATAGATCAAAGAATTTCATGCTATGCAGTTCATACAAACTATGATAAATTTATGAACCGGTTTATTGAAAAGAAGCTTGGATTAGATCATGAACAAATTCTCTACCAGACTGATCCGGGCTATGAAAAGGATGAACTCGGTTTTGGCAGCATTTCTCTCTGTAAAAAAGAAATGAACCTCCAGGAGTTAATGGACAATATCAAGAATTCTCTTAATGTACCTTTTGTAATATACAGCGGTGATCAAAAGACTAAAGTAAATAAGATTGCAATATTGAATGGATCAGGTGGCAATGCCATAGCAGAAATTATTGATAAACATTCGGTTGACTGTATACTAACCGGCGATGTGGGACACCACGGTGCCCGTGATGCTCTTGATGCGGGAGTTACTGTTGTTGACGCCGGGCATTTTGGAACGGAAAAGCTGATGATGGAATGTCTTTTCAAAAAGACACAGGAACACCTGTTAAATGAAAAGATTGCATTATATATCGCAAAAAATGAAAATTCACCCTTCAGGATATATTAACAATGACAAGTGATATTAAAATAATGATTGAGCTCCAGCGATACTGGCAGAATATTCTGGCTTCAAGGGAAAATATTGAGCGTCATAATAAAAATATTCTGATCTGGCAGGATAAGATTCAAAAAGCAGAGCTTAAGTCTGAAAAAACCGGCAGCCAGGTCAAAAACCTCAAACAGGAAATAAAGAAACTCGAGCTTGAACTTGAGACTGCTGATGAGCATATAACTAAGCTCGAAGAAAGAAGATTTCTTCTTAAAACAGAAAAGGAAGTCGATGTTCTTTAAAACGTGTTTAAGAAAGTTAAAGAAGATGACGGAGAACTGGAAAGTAGACTTATTGAGCTTATGGATGAGCTTGAAGAGCGGGAGACCATTTTTAAACAGGAAGAAAAAGAAGCAGTTGAAATGAGAGACCAGTTCGCAGGCGACAAAACACTGATCGAAGAAAAGATTCTCGGAGAGAATCAAAATATTGAAAAAAATCAGGGACTCTACAATGAAATTGAACCGCAGCTTAGTGCTGCAGTCAGGTCAAGGTTTACTAAACTTCTCAAATCAAAAAACGGCCTTGGCATTGGCGAAATAGATGGCGAGGTGTGTCAAAGCTGTAACTTTCAGGTGCCCTCACAGATTGCTCTGGAGGCATCAAAAAACGACAAGCTTGTCACCTGCACAAACTGCGGAAGATATCTTTATGCAAAATAATTTTAATAAACAGGGCTTCCCGTTCGTTTATAGTACAAATAAACCATAAAGACGGTGTGTACGCTCCATGCGGGGTTAAAGCACACAGGATCTTTTAATTAAAAGAAACCAGGCGGAATATATGTTATTGAGTATTGACAGGGTCTTGCAGCTCCTTGCTGAAGGAAAATCTCTGGAAAAAATTTCACAAATGGCTTCCTGCACTCCTGATGATGTGGCAGAGATTGTTGAAAAAGGAAGAAAAATTCTTGCTAAATATGAAAAGCAGGG
This sequence comes from uncultured Leptospirales bacterium, assembly GCA_964585555.1. Classification (GTDB taxonomy): domain Bacteria; phylum Spirochaetota; class UBA4802; order UBA4802; family UBA5550; genus CAZHNW01. The sequence goes on from CAZPEK010000101.1 coordinate 4,328, forward strand.
GACCCGCAAGAAAATAATCCTTAAGAAAAAAGAATTCGAGAGAAGAGAATTTGCTGAAGAAGATGAAACATCACTCATATTTTCAGGCTCAGAGCTTTCTGCTGTTCCTGTTGATTCGGTTTTGACCATATGCCTGGCTGCGTTTCATGACCAGGAGAAAAAGACATCGGGTTTTGGCATTACTATTCATGATAAGGAAGATCGACAGGTTGGAAAAGTTTCCTATTTTTGCGGGCAATGCAGTGAATCTATTGCTCTTTACCGCTCTGTTCTAAGGGCAGTGAAAATTGGAAATTATTTTAACAGTAAAGTCATTAAAATAAGAAATGATAATGAAACGTTTCTGAAGCAGGCTTCCGGAGAAATTACAGTTGAGGATCCTTCTCTTAAGCGAATTGCAGATGAAATATCAAGCGAGATGAAAAAAGGAATTAAATATCTCTTTGAACCGGTTTCAAAGGTTCCAGTTGAAAAAGCACGGTTTCTCGCTAAACGGGCAATTGAAAAACGTGGAGAAAAATAGCCTATGACAGAATGGCTGCCCCGTAGTGTTGACCCGGACTTGCTGGACCGGTGCAGCAGGCTGCTCGATATTCCTCAATTTTTGATTTCCATGGCTATCGGCCGCGGTGCCGCATCTCCCCGTGAAGTATTTGAGTTTTTCAATCCTGAATTGTCAAGGCTTCACAGTCCCTTTTTAATGAAGGACATGTATGATGCGGTAGCAAGAATAAAAAAAGCAATCGCTTCAAAGGAAAAAATAACAATTTTTACAGATTCAGATCTTGACGGTATAACCGGCCTTTCGATACTTCACAGGCTCCTGAAAAAGACAGGCCTCAAGGCATCATACCGTTTCCCTGTGGGGGAAGAATCTTACGGCCTCTCTCCAGAGATTGTAAAAGAGATTGCCGGGCAGGGCACTAAACTGCTTGTGACAATCGATTCCTGTATAAAGGATATTGAAGAGATTGAGCTTGCCCGATCTCTCGGTATGGATGTGATAATCACAGACCATCATGAACCGGACGAGAAACTTCCTGCAGGATTAATTCTCAATCCCAAGATACCTGAATGCAGTTTCCCTTTTAAGTATCTTGCCGGAGCCGGTGTTGTATTTAAATTATGTCACGCCATATTAATGAGTTATCTTCCTTCATTTAAAAAAACTTTTCTTCTGGTAAATAAAAATAATGATCTTTTTTCTGTTACTTCAGTCAAAGATGGAGTTTTGAAAAATGTTCAATCCGGGCTGTCCGACAGTGATGTAAATTCTCTTGCAGAATCGGGAACTATTATTATAACTTCCTTCCGGGATAATAAACTTTTCGCTGATGCCTGTAGTCGTGATACGGGAGTAACGGTATATTTTCTGGGAGAGTGGCTGAAGGGAGAAAAAACAGAAGGTCTCGAGGGAGCGGCAGAAGTTCTTAATATTCCTGTGTCAATTTACAGTAGCGAGGATGAACTGTTCTACGATATTTTCAGGCAAATTCAATTAATGCAGTCTCCCAGGGTTTATGAATTTTTAAAGGAAGCTCTGGGGAATGTGGCTATTGGTACAATTGCCGATATTATGCCCCTCGTTGATGAAAATAGAATTTTAACCGCCCATGGGATACGAGGGCTGAATAATACGACCCATCCCGGTCTTGAAGCTCTTATCAATAATGTGAAGGTAAGCAGTAAAACTATCGGCTGGGACATTGCTCCTGTACTAAATACTCCGGGAAGATACGGGGAAGCTGAGCTGACTGCTGATTTTTTTCTTGGTGAAGACAGGGCAGAACTTCTCGGGATAGTTGAAAAAGTAAAAAAGATGAATCAGGCAAGAAAGGAACTGGTTCAGAAAATATGCTTAGACCTGATCTCTTCAATAGATAGATCCGAAGCTGATAAATTGGGTTTTCTTTTCCTTCAGGAAAATGATATCCCCGACGGCATGGCCGGTCTTATTGCTAACCGCCTGGCAGACCATTACGGGAAACCTGTTATCATCGCAACCAGAAACAGGGAAGGGGTTAAGGGGTCTGGAAGGGCTCCGGGGAAAATTAATTTTTTATCCTTTATTTCACGGTATGAAGATGAGTTTATCCGTATTGGGGGACATGCTCAGGCTTTTGGTTTTACGGCAGCCGAAGACAGGATTGATGATATAATTGCCCTGATGCGACAGGAAGAATTTGATTTTGGAGAGGAAGACCTTCCTCAGTATTTTGATTGTATACTTCCTTTGAAAAATGTATCTTTAAAACTCTATGCAGAACTGGAAACTCTCGGTCCCTTCGGTAAAGATAATGAAGAGCCTCTTTTTGGAGATGCAGACGCTAAAATTTCTTCGTTCTCACGATTTGGAAAGGATAAGTCCCATGGTAAATTTATTATTGATTCCCATGAGGTTATCGGATGGGGCAAGGCTGCTGAAATGGAAGAGTGGTTTGCTGCCAGTACGTCTGCATCTATTATCTACTCAATAGAGATAAATGACTTCAGGGGGCGGAGAAATCTTCGCCTTATATTAAAGGACCTTGTAGAAAAGTTTTAAGGTTGATCTATTCCGGAAATGACTATTTCAATACGGTTGACTCTTCTAAAACCGACAGCCGTATCCATGGCTTCATGATTTCCAACACCAACTGTTGAGATTCTCCCTTCATCTATTCCAGATTCAGCAAGAAATTTTCTGATGAAATCAGCTTTACGTTTCGTATAGTATTTCAAGTCCCTGTTTTTTGAATGTCCCGCAATTCTAATGGTTGCCTTTTTGTATTTTTCCAAAACCCTGACTAATTTGTAAAGAGATTCTTTGCCGAATTCATTAAGAGTATATTTTCCTGAAACAAATATGTTTTTGTCGGGGAAAACTACACGGTAAACATTTCCTTTTTTAAGTAAATTTGCATCAATGATTTCATTGGCTGTCGGCATTTTAACTATTTTGGGTTTTTGTTTTTTCAGGTGATCGATTTCAAGCTTTGTCAGTGCTTCTCTGGTTTTTCTTACCAGGGCGAAAACTGTAGTGGTTTCAGTTTTAACAATCGCCATGGAAGAGTGATAATAGGCGTTCAAGTAATCCTTCTTCTCCATGGCAAGCCCCGCTTTTCTTAAGCTTATAACCGCTTCTGCATAATAATCATGGGGGATGAATTTTTTAAGTTCAAAATTATATTCAAGATCGCTCATTTTCTTCTGAGCAAGCTGAAGTTCCGCCGTTGATAATTTTTGATCCCAGCTAAACAGAGGACCAGCAGTAATTAAAACAATAAACAATACAACAGGTATGTTTTTCATTCTTCTGTTTCCTCTTTTTTACTGTACTTTGATCGTGCCTGGTTCAGTTCTTTTTCAGCTTCAATTAATTCTTTTTTCGCATCGATTTTTTTAAAATAAGCCATGCCGATACTTATAATTAACAAGGCCTTTTCTTCTTTGCCCGCTTTTATCGCTGCATTTGCATCTTTAATCGCAGTGCTTATTTTACCGATCTCTTCACTGGCAAAGGATTCGGCTCCACTCTTCTTCAGTTTATCGAGTTTCATCTCTGCTATTTTGATCAGACTTTGAACTTCTTCTGTTTTTTCATCTCCTAAAAGCAGGGAGGCCTGCAGAGAGATTACCAGTATCAGTATAAACGAAAGATATGAATGTTTCATTTTATTATCCTTTAGATAAATAATATTTCAATTTATATATAAAATGTTTTTATTTTGTCAATACAATTTTCTATCTTTTCCGACTATTTAAACTTAGATCAGGTGGAGCATTTTTGCAAGGAAGAAACACCAAGACTTCTTGAGTGTAGTATTGATTTATTCATATACAAATTTCCTTTAAATTAGTATAATTTATGTTTGACTTTATGACCAAATTGGTAATAATAAATAAAAAGGATTAGGAAAAAAATATGGATATAGATATTCAAGAGCAGGGCGATAGTGTAAATATTATTGTCAATGGAGACATTGAAATGATGACAATAAAGACATTCAAGCAGAAGCTGTTTGAAATAGGTCAAAATGAAGATAAAGATATTGAAATTGACCTGTCAAATGTTGATTATATTGATTCGTCAGGAGTAGGCGTACTTATTAGTCTCTTAAAATTGCAGAAGAAAAAGGGGAAAACCCTGAAAATTAATAAGGTTAGTTCCAAGGTTCTTAATGTTTTAAAACTCAGTTCTCTTTCTGATGTTTTTAATATCTGATAATGATTGATTACAGGGTTGGCATCGGTGCCGATGCACATAAATTTGCTAAAGACAGGCCTCTCATCCTGGGGGGTATGCTTATTCAGTATCCTCTTGGTCTTGTGGGACATTCAGATGCAGATGTTTTAACCCACGCAATAATTGATGCCCTTCTTGGTGCTGCGGGAGAAGGCGACATCGGAACCCTCTTCCCGGATAATGACGAATCTTACCGGAATATTGACAGTATGATTCTTCTCAAAAAGGTAACTGAAAATATTTTTACCCGCGGCTGGAAAATATCAAATATTGACTCAGTTGTTATCTGCCAGAAGCCGCGTATAGCGGAATATATTCCTGAAATGAAAAAAAAATATTCTGAAACCCTTGAGGGACTCTCAGTTTCAAGGATAGGCATTAAGGGTACCACCACAGAAAACATGGGATTCACCGGCAGGCAGGAAGGAATAGCCGCTCAGGCTGTTGCCATGATTTACAAAGACTGATGAACTGCTTACCGGCTCCAGAAACGGGGCGTAAAAAGAATTAACACTGTATAGAGCTCCAGTCGGCCTACCAGCATTGCAAAGCTGAGGACCCATTTCACATAGGCGGGGAAGAAAGCGTAGTTTTCCGCCGGGCCTATCATCCCGAAGCCGGGACCGATGTTTCCAACAGTTGCCAGGGCTGTTGTAAAACTCGTAAGGATATCATAGCCTGACCAGGCAACAACAAAGGTTATAATCAGCAGCATGATAATATAAAGAAAAAAGAATCCGGAAATAGCATAGACAATATTTTTTCTAACTGCCGAACCGCTTATTCTGAGGGTAAAGACCCCCCGGGGATGAAGAAGAAACTTCATTTCATTTACGGCCTGTTTGAAGAGAGTCACAAGCCTTATGACCTTGATCCCGCCTCCTGTCGATCCTGAAGATCCACCGACAAACATAAGCATAAAGAGAATAATTTGTGAGAAGTAGGGCCACTTTTCAAACTCTGTTGTAGCAAAACCTGTTGTTGTAAGCATAGTGGCGACCTGAAAACTGGCATACCGGAGGCTTTCACCTATGCTTTTATAAAAATCTCCATAAAGTGAAAAGGTTAACATCACTGTCGAGACAATAAATATTGAAATATATGCCTTGAATTCAGTATCACGGAATACCAGTTTAGGTTTTCCCGTTAGAAGACGGTAGTGGAGAATGAAATTAATACCGGCCATCACCATGAAAAAAGTAATGATTCCGTCTATATAAGCAGAATTATAATAACCGACGCTGGTGTTTTTTGTGGAGAATCCACCGGTAGCAAGGGTTCCAAAGGTATGTGTAAGGGCATCGAAGAGATTCATGCCTCCGAACATCAGGAGAACCGTTTCTGAAACAGTAAACCCGAGGTATATGAACCATAAAATTTTTGCTGTTTCAGTAATCCGGGGAGTAATTTTATCAACCGTTGGTCCCGGGGCTTCAGCCTTGATAAGCTGAAGGCCCCCAATGCCGAGAAGTGGAAGAATTGCAACCGTAAGTACTACAATTCCCATTCCACCGAGCCAGTGTGTAAGGGATCTCCAGAAAAGCATCGATTTGGGCTGTCCTTCAATATTGGTTAAAATAGAAGCCCCTGTGGTGGTGAAGCCTGATATTGTTTCAAAGAAGGCATCGGTAAAGGAAGGTATGCTCCCTGATAGAAAAAAGGGCAGGGCTCCGAGCAAAGAAGCACATATCCAGCTAAGTGTGACGAAGAGAAACCCATCACGGGTTGAAAGCACTTGTTCTCCCATGCGGCGGAGTATGTATATAATCATCAGTGAAACAAAAGATACGGGTATAATAGAATAGATAAAGGCATAAAAGCTTTCA
>CAZPEK010000102.1:0-10353 GCA_964585555.1 uncultured Leptospirales bacterium
CCCGAACCCCCTGTTTTTTACATTAAAAAATTTCTTAACTTAATGACATTGCCCCGAAGGGGATTCCCTGTTGAAAAGATTTAACGCTGTAACCTTTTCCCCCTTCCCCTCTCAAAAATATATCATGCTTGCAATTATCACTGCTGCACCATAAGATACCTCTTTCACCTTATCATAAAGGAGTGAACCATGAAAAAAAATATGTATGTAGTCTTTTCTCTTCTCATTGCCGCTGCCTTCTTTTTCTCCGGCTGCGGGAAGGAGCCCTCCTCCCCTGAACCGATAGTAGGATCCAGTGCAGTTGGAGACCTGGAGCTCGGCGTCTGGCTTGATGATGACACTTTTCGGATTTCTGCAGAGGGCCTTGTAGCGGAAAAACACCTTACAAAGGCCGAAAGCATCCGTCACGAAATGGCCTGTACAGCTGCCAAAATGGTAGCAATACACAAGGTAATGAATGCCTTCATGGGGACCGACTCAAAAAACATAAAAGCCCAAAAAACCGGCCGAGAAACCTTCAGGGGAACCATACGCAATGGAACGATTGTTGAAGAGACCTTTGATGAATCAGCCAATACCTGCCAGGTTATCTATGAAGTAAAGGAAACCAGCCTGCGAAAAACCGTGGAAAAGAAATAACCGGGAACAAAAAATATTTCCATGGGCACATTCAAAGTTGTATCCCCCTTTACGCCCTCAGGTGACCAGAAAAAGGCCATTGATGCCCTGATCCGGGGTCTTGGCAGGGGCGAGAAATACCAGACCCTTCTCGGAGTAACCGGGTCAGGCAAAACCTTCACCATGGCAAAGGTTATGGAAGCCCTGCAGAAACCGGCTCTTGTTTTGACCCACAACAAGACCCTGGCCGCCCAGCTCTACCGTGAATTTTCAGAATTTTTCCCTGAAAATGCCGTTGAATACTTTGTCTCGTATTACGATTACTATCAGCCCGAGGCCTATGTTGTCTCATCGGATCTCTACATTGAAAAAGATGCCTCGATTAATGATGAAATCGAACGGCTCCGCCTGAAGGCTACCTCATCAATACTGGAACGCCCCGATACCATCGTTGTTGCATCGGTCTCCTGCATCTACGGCCTTGGTACTCCGGCAGATTTTGAAAAGCGCCACATCCGCCTCAAGGTCGGGGATACCCGGGACCGGGACGAGTTTTTAAGAGAACTGGTGGCTATCTACTATGAGCGGAATGATATTGCCTTCCAGCGGGGCACCTTCAGGGTTCGAGGGGATATTGTTGAAGTCTACCCTGCCTATGCCCACCAGGACGCCTTCAGGCTTGAATTCTTCGGTGATGAGATAGACTCTATCTCAATGATAAACCCGGTCACGGGAGCTGTTACGGGACGCTTTGAGAGCTTCTTTGTCTACCCGGCAAAACATTTTGTCACCACCCCTGAAGAGATGAAGCAAACCGTTGACATGATTGAAGAAGAGCTCCAGGAACGCCTTGAATACTTCAAAAGCCGCAACAAGCTCATCGAGGCGCAGCGCCTTGAAACAAGAACCCGGTACGACATGGAAATGCTCCTGGAGATGGGCTACTGCAGTGGCATAGAAAATTACAGCCGCATTGTTGCCCGGCGAAAGCCGGGAGAACGCCCTTCCTGCCTTCTTGATTATTTCAAGGGTGACTATACCATGTTCATCGATGAATCCCATGCGACAATTCCCCAGGTGCGGGGCATGTATGCCGGCGACCGGTCACGAAAGGAAAACCTGGTAGAGTACGGCTTCAGACTTCCCTCAGCCCTGGACAACCGCCCCCTTATATTTGATGAATTTGAAACAATGATAAACCAGGCGGTTTTCGTATCGGCAACCCCGGCTGATTATGAGATGGCGCAATCTTCCTCCATTGTTGAGCAGGTTATTCGTCCTACAGGGCTCATGGATCCTGTCATTGAGGTTCGGGCCGCCTCAAACCAGGTCGATGACCTGATCGGCGAAGTGAACCGGCGCACTGAAGCAAATGAACGGACCCTGGTCACTACCCTGACAAAAAAAATGTCCGAAGACCTGACCGCCTATTTCAATGACATCGGCATCAAGGCCCGGTACCTCCATTCAGAAATCAATACCATTGAGCGGGTTGAGCATATCCGCGACCTGCGCAAAGGTGAATTTGACTGCCTCATCGGCATCAACCTTCTCAGGGAAGGACTCGATATTCCCGAGGTCTCCCTGGTGGCTATTCTCGATGCGGACAAGGAGGGCTTTCTCCGGTCAGCCCGCTCCCTCATTCAGACCGCGGGCCGGGCGGCGCGAAACATAAACGGGACAGTTATCATGTATGCCGACAAAATGACCGATTCATTACAATTTGCCATAGATGAGACGTCACGGCGGCGAAAAATTCAGGAAGCCTATAACATTGAACACGGTATCACACCGAAGAGCATAAAAAAAGATATCGTTGACATTATCGAGCGGGAATACCTTAATGAAAATCCTGAAATCAGTCTGGTTGCTGAGTATACATCCGAGTACCGCACCGCCAACCTTGACCAGCAGAAGGAACTCCGTGACCGCCTCAAAGAAGATATGGGGAATGCGGCGGAAAACCTTGAGTTCGAAAAGGCTGCCGCCCTGCGGGACCAGATGATAGATGTTGAGAAAAAAATTTCATTGCTGGAGAAAGTCAAAAAATGACCGCCCCGGAATTAATTCTTACTGGCGAAATTATCACCCTGATAGACCTTGCCCTGAAAGAAGATATTGCCAGTGGCGATATCACCTCTGAGGCAATTTTCCCCCCGGGGCAGGTTTCTGAATCAAAAATCATCGCCAAAGAGCATGGTATCCTCTGTGGACTTCCCCTGGCCCGTGAAGTGTACCGCCGCATTGATCCATCGATAGAGATGAGCATTTTAAAAAATGATGGAAAGGAAGTGAAGGCGGGAGATGAAATCGTACGGTTCAAAGGGCCCACAACTGCCCTCCTGGCCGGAGAGAGAACCCTTTTAAACTTTATGCAGCGCCTCTCCGGTATCGCGACCATGACCGCCCGGCTCATGAAGATTCTCCAAGGCACTGACATTACAATTCTTGATACCCGAAAGACTCTCCCCGGGTTCCGCCTTCTTGATAAATACGCCGTCAGAACCGGGGGCGGCCAAAACCACCGCATGGGCCTTTTTGACATGGTGATGATCAAGGACAACCATATCAAGGCAGCAGGCTCAATAACTGAAGCAGTTAACCTGGTTCGGGCAAAATGGAACGACCGGTTTCGTATCGAGGTTGAAACAACCACCCACGAAGAAGTCCGTGAAGCGATTCTCGCGGGCGCCGATGTAATCATGCTCGACAATATGACTACAGATGCGATGGAACAGGCTGTAGAAATCATTGACCGGCGCGCAGCGGTTGAAATATCCGGCAATGTTGATGAAGCACGGCTTCTCGAAATAAAGCATATAAAGATTGATTTTATTTCCCTTGGAGCCCTGACACATTCAGTGCAGGCCTTTGACCTGTCGATGAAATTTATAGACTAATCCACGAGAGGAGACACACCATGAAAAAACTGATTATTATTCTTTCTGCCCTGCTGATATCCATGAGTGCCTGTAAAAAGGAACATACAAGTGTCGTCATTGAAACCACCAGGGGAAACATAACTGTAGAACTTTTTGACAATGATGCACCTGAAACGGTGAAAAACTTTCTCACCTATGTTGACAGCGGTTTCTATGAGGGGACTATCTTTCACCGGGTTATTCCTGATTTCATGATTCAGTGCGGCGGCTTTACCCCCGGCATGGAACAAAAGGAAACCCGGCCTCCCATTGTCAATGAGGCAAAAAACAACTTACAGAATAAACGGGGCACCCTGGCAATGGCGCGAACCCGGGCGGTGAACAGTGCTACATCCCAATTTTTCATCAATGTTAAGCATAATGAATTTCTTGATCATGGTGTTCGTGATTTTGGATATGCAGTTTTCGGCAAAGTCACCGCCGGTATGGATGTTGTTGATGCGATTCAGGCAACCCCGACCCAGAGCCTTGGTTTTCAGCAGAATGTACCTGTTGAAGAAATAGTGATTGTCAAAATAAAAAGGCTGCCGAAGAAAAAATAAACTGACTTACATCAGGAAAAGCCTGCGCCGCTCTTCTTCCCTCCGGTCAGGCTTTCCCGGCTCCCTCCGGTCACTTCCCCCGGGGGGCGACAAATCAACTATCCGGCGCCGGGAAACCCGTCGCTCAAAATTACGCCGAGAGTGGGACTTTTTCCTTTTAACGTGAGTGATATTCATAGTTTTCTCTTCTCCCTGCATTCAGTATAACCCTGGCTGTAAGCGGAATCAAGGTTTAGCACACTTCCTTTCAATTATATTCTTTTCACGCCTCTGACAAAGTAAACAAATTTAATATATGTATATTTTTCAAAAAAATCTTGCAATGTTCTGAAATTAATTGGATTATCGTTCAAACTGAATAACCACTCAATCAATCTTTCTACATAATACAAAAAGCGGGGTAAAATTATGAAGCAGTACGAACTGGACAAACCGGACAATCTGGTTGAAATGTTTGAACAGACCATCGCCCGGTATGCTGATCGAAAATGGCTCGGGTACAAAAATAGTGACAAAACCGGCTATGACTGGGTAACCTACCGGGAGGCAGCTGACCGTGTTGACGCCTGCCGTGCCGGGCTCGCTTCCCTGGGGATAAAAAAAGGGGATGCTGTCGGCATTATTGACAACAACAGTGTTGCCTGGGCCGTATCATGTTATGCCACCTATGGTCTGGCTGCGCGTTTCATTCCCATGTACAAGGCAGAACTCGAAAAGGTCTGGAGATACATTATAATCGACAGTGACATTAAGGTTCTTATTGTTTCAGACCAGGGAATACTCGATAAAGTCAAATCATGGGTAGATGAAATTGATAACCTTGAACAAATCATTCTTATCGATGGCGAAGGTCCCGGTACACTCAGTGAACTGGAAAAAAAAGGGAAAGAAAATCCTGTAAAGGCCATTTATCCAGATCCCGACGACATTGCCGGTCTCATCTATACATCGGGAACCACCGGTGATCCAAAGGGAGTCCTCCTGAGTCATGGAAACTTCACCAGTAATGTCCATGCTGTTATTAAAATTTTCCCTGTTTTAAGCGAAGAGACAAAAACCCTTTCCTTTCTTCCCTGGGCCCATTCCTATGGACAGACAGCGGAGCTTCATACCATTATGCGTGTCGGCGGCTCTACCGGTTTTGCTGAAGATGCTACAACCATTGTAGATGACCTTGCACTGGTACAGCCGACCATGCTGGTTGCGGTTCCCCGGATATTCAACCGGGTCTACGACGGCCTCAATGCAAAAATGAATGAAGACGGCGGACTGGCAAAGGTTCTCTTTAACATGGGCGTAAAAAACGCCGAGAAGAAACGTCTCCTTGCGGCTGAAGGGAAGTCAAGCTTTACAACCAATCTGAAATTTAATATCGCCGACAAGATCGTCTTTTCAAAAATAAGGGCCAAATTCGGGGGCTTCATGGAACATGCAATCAGTTCGAGTGCCGCCCTGAGCCCCAATATTGCTCACTTTTTCTTTGATATCGGCATACCAGTCTACGAAGCATGGGGCATGACAGAAATATCCCCGGCTGGTGCGGTCAATGCCCCTGATGCCTACAGGGTCGGCAGCTGCGGAAAGGCCCTCGACAAAGTCTCCTTTGTTATCGATAAGACCGGAATCGGGGAAGAAAGCCGTGACGGAGAACTTATCGTCTACGGCCCCAATGTGATGAAGGGATACCACAACAAACCTGAAGCAACAGCGGACACCATGACGGAAGACGGAGGGCTCCGAACCGGGGACCGGGCCTTTGTCGACGAGGAAGGGTACCTTTATATAACCGGCAGGATAAAAGAACAGTTTAAGCTCGAAAACGGCAAATTTGTCTATCCCTCTGCCATGGAAGAAGAGATCAAGCTGGTTCCCTATGTCGAGCATGCCATGATCTACGGCCTCAACAAGCTCCATACAGTCTGCCTGGTTTATCCAGACTTTCTTGTTCTTGAAAAAATCGCCGCCGAAAAGGGCATTTCAACTGAACCCGAGGAAATGTTAAAAAATCAGGAGATTGTATCCCTTGTCGAGAATGCGATAAACAAGCAACTGGAAGGAAAGTTCGGAACCTATGAGGTGCCGAAAAAATTTCTTCTTATCAGCGAGGGTTTTACTGTGGAGAACAGCATGCTGACCCAGACCTTGAAGCTGAAGCGGCGCGAGGTTCTGAAAAAATACCAGGCTGACATTGACGCTCTCTACGAAAAGCGATAAAGCCAGTCTTTATAGAGGGTGCAGGGTTTCCGCGAGAAAGCCTCACCCTCTATCAGTAATAACCTGTTCAACAGGTTTTTCGGCAATTAAAAGATGCCATGCCTTCTCAGAAAGGGACTGCATCAGCGGTTCAGGAAATCCCGCCTTTTTCATCCATTCGGTATATTCTTCAAGGGTATAAATATCCCCCAGGGAGCTCTGGGTAATCATGTGAAGCGCCAGGCGGGCTCCCAGGTAGCTGTATCCACGAATATTCTCAAAAATCACAATAATACCCCCGGGATTCAAAGCCTCATAGCACATGGAAATAATTTTTTGATTATCTTCCGGAGACTGGCCGTGACAGATATTTCCCAGGAACGCTATATCAAGCTTTTTCCCCGGCAATGATTCAGTGGCATCACCTTCAACAACAGTAATATTTTCTACGGAAGAAAGCTCTTCCCGGGTTACCTTGAGGCAGTCAGCAAGGTCAAAAACTATTGTTTCACATCCCCGTGAAGCAAATTCCCGTGCCATAGTACCGGGAGCCCCGCCGATATCGGCAACCGTTTTCGGGTCAGCCCTATGGTCAAAACAGACATCAACAATCTCAGGGGCGAGACGCTTTTTCCATGGCGAGTCCATTCCGCGGATAAAATCCTCAAAGGAAAAATTCTTATAACTGGCCATATCCGGCTCACCTTCACGAAGAACATGCTCAAGGGTACGCCACGGATCAACCAGGTAATAAAGAAACTGCCAGAAATCACCTTCAGACCCGGGGCCCTTTTTATCAACCAGCCGGGACTCTGTTTCTTCCGGCAGGAAATAGACATCTCCCTTTTTAATAAGATATTCAAGCTCCACAAGGGCCTCAAGAAGAACCTGTGTAGTGCGCTCATTAAAGCTCATTCTTTCCGCCAAACCCCTGGCCGTATCTTCCTTTACCTTTAACTGGTCAAAATCTCCAAGGCGGTGGGCCTGCCCAATGAAAATAAACTCTTCAAGGGCTTCCTGTAATTTTCGTATTTCCACGTCAACTCCTCTTTCTGTTAAAAATATACCGGTAATCCTGAATTCAGGCTGATTATGCACCAGCAAAGAAGTACCGGAATGGAAATAAAAAAGGGCGATTTAATCAATCGCCCTCATTATGATGCATTCAAAATACCCTAGTCCCTCTTTTTCTTATCGGTTATATCCCGATGGTAGTCACAGAGACGGTAAAGTTTACCAGTGTTTGGATTCTTTTTTGTCACCTTTTCTCCACACCTGACACAGAGGCCCTGCTCGCGACGCTTGCGGTAAAGTCTCATGTATCGCTCGGTTCCTGAAGATTTATACTTACTGACCTGAATTCTGTAGCCTTTGTAAAGATAGTTGCCTATTGCATCATCTGAAGATGTCTGTAAATCCTGTAACACTTTTTCCAGTGTTTTAATACTTACTTTTTTGGGATCCATTTTTTTCTCTTTTCCTTATATGGTAATCGGTTTGTTTTTATAAAAACAGGTACACTGTAAAAATCAGTCCCTTTCTTTTCAATAAAAAAAAACTCTCCCGGGTTAATTTAGCATAAAACCTAACACCGCCACAGATGCCCAAAACGTACGTGTATGACGTATTGCTCTCATTTCCCATCGGCGAGACAACTATACTTGACATAAACAATGAATCTTTTATGATGTTTTGATTTTTAAAATGGGGGAAGCCGGCATCCGGCGCATACATTATGATCGAAAAACAGGCATTTAACATTCTACTCTACGCAATGATCGGCATCGCGCTGATTATCGCAATTTCGCTTACCTTTATTACCGCTCCCTATGGCCGTCATGCGAAAAAGGGCTGGGGTCCCCTGGTCAATGACCGCCTCGGCTGGGTACTGATGGAGGCCCCCGCATCGCTCCTGTTCCTGATGTATTTTCTCCTTAGTGACCGAAGCGGTGACATGGTCATGATTGTATTTTTAATCATATGGCAGGCCCATTATTTTCACCGTACATTTATTTTCCCCTTTACGCTTCGACCCGACAACGGCATGCCCTTTTCCATCATGTTCTTTGGCATTATATTTAACGCCTTTAATACCTTTATCCAGGGCAACTGGCTCTATTTTCTTGCTCCAGCAGAGATGTACACAAAAGCATGGCTGACAGACCCGCGCTTTATTATCGGGGTCATTATATTTTTTACCGGATTTGTTATAAACAAACACGCCGATGCGGTACTCAGGAGCCTCAGGGCTCCCGATGACAAGGAATACAAAATTCCCTACGGCGGCCTCTACCGCTTTATCAGCTGTCCCAACTATTTTGGCGAGATGGTGACATGGCTCGGATGGGCAATTCTTACCTGGTCACTGGCCGGAGGAGTATTCTTTATCTGGACCCTGGCAAACCTGGTGCCCCGGGCCCGATCGAATCACAAGTGGTACCTGGACAATTTTCCAGATTACCCCGGGGAAAGAAAAGCCCTGATTCCCTTTTTATTCTGATCTACAGTTTTCTGCTCCCGTCGGATATCATCCCTGGCGGGGCCGGCGTATAGTCAGCTGTTTAAATCCCTCGGGAGTCCGGAGCAGCACCCAGGTTCTTCCTTTGATTTGCCCAACCAGCTCCACGGGCCACGCGGGCTTCTGGCCAAAAAAAACACATAAAAGATCCCCCTGGGAGGTATAGGCAAGTCCACCGGGGGGCACTTCTTCAACAAGTGTCTCTTCTTTAATCGAAACCGGCACTTCACCGTAGAGTTCATTACCCCAGGCGGTCAAATCAGTTGTGAGAGGAAGTTTTTCTAAAAGTCTTTCAGTAAAACTTCCTTCAAAAAAATCAGCCTTGAGGATCAATTCATCGAATATAAGTTCAAGGTTAACCATCGGGGTTGTCCTTTTTTGCCTGCCGCTGAAGATAATAGTAATAGATCAATCCGGAAGAAGTCAGGGCAAGACCGGTAAGAGACGGAATGGGAGCCGTTACCAGGGTCAAGACAAGAAATGCCGCATATATGACCAGAACCCCGATTACACTCCATGGATAAAGCCATGCCTTATAGGGGCGATTCAGATCAGGGTATTTTTTCCTCAGGATAAAAACCGATGCAAAGGTCATAATATTAAAAATAGTACCGGTGGCGGAGAAAAAATCGATAATTGCTTCGTATGAGCTCTTCGCCGTAGCCGCAAAAAGAAGCAGCACGGTTGCCCAGGCCCCCTGGGCCAGAAGCGCATTATTGGGAGTCTTAAAAAACGGATGTATAACCGAAAGCTTCTTAAAAAAGAGACCATCACGGGACATGGCCTGCCAGGAACGGGCCTTCACCAGGATCTGGGTACTCACATTACCGAAGGTATTCATCATAACTGCAGCGGAGATCAGAATGCCCCCGGTGCTTCCCAGGGCAATCTGCATGGCATCTGTTGCCACCCACTTTGACTTTGCAATGACCGCAGGGGGCAGCAGGTAGAGATAGGCGGCGTTCGCCCCGGCATAGAGGAACATGACTCCCCCGATACCGATAAAAAGTGAAAGAGGAAGATTACGCCTCGGATTTTTAACCTCTTCGGCTACATAGGTAGCCCCCTCCCAGCCGCTGAAGGCGAAAAAAGAATAGCGGAGCGCCGCGCCAACAGCCAGCACGGTCTCCCATGAAAAAGTTTCAGGCCAGAGGGGCGAGGTAAAATTCGACATGCTGCCATGGGCGGTAAAGGCGACACCGATAATTCCCCCGACGGCGAGAATCTTTACTGAGCTGAAAATATTCTGAATCATGCCGCTGAGAAAGACCCCGAAGCAGTTAATCCCGGTAAGTATCCATATGGTCACAAGAGCAATGGCGATAAAATAGAACCGGCTGAAGGGGTCACCGGTGAGTATCGTATAGAGGGCATTGAGATACCCAGAAAAGACCAGGGCCACTGCGGCAATAGCACCGGTTTCAGAGACAAAGAACATGGCCCAGCCCCTCAGGAAGGCCCAGAGAGGCCCGTAGGCCTCTTTCAGATAGACGTAGGGGCCTCCTGACTTCGGCATCATTGCAACCAGTTCAGCATAACA
>CAZPEK010000103.1:0-10292 GCA_964585555.1 uncultured Leptospirales bacterium
AATAACATCAGTATTATTGGAAAAATGACATAAGTGTCAGAACTAATGAGACATAAATTCGTAATGCCTGAAGGCATCAGGAGTTAGGGGCGTAAACATTTCTTATTTTTTCACGTTATGTCATAGCTCAGGAAAAATATTTCATAATAGTGGCATAATACAAAAAAATTTAAATGTTAAGTCGAAAAGTCTGTGAATAAGTGCTTATGTGACATAATGTAGTATGAAAAAAAATTTAATATTATTTTTTTTGTACTGTGTTGTGGTGTGAAAGACAGAATTGAGTTCTCCGAAAACCAGGTTTATCTTTTTTGGAGCATGAATAATTGCTGGACGAAAAGCGTAATCGTGAAGCTAATTGACACCCTGGGGTGTCAAAAGTAGTATATAATATTATACCCCCCTGGAGGAATGAGATGAAGATTGCCATAGGCTCAGATCACGCTGGAGTGGAATTAAAAGCGGCGATAATTAAAGAATTTGCCGATATTAATTTTGAAGACCTGGGACCATTCAGTGATGAATCCTGTGATTATCCCGACTATATATCAAAGGTGGCCTTTAAGGTCCGTGACGGAGAAGTTGATTCAGGAATCGCCATCTGTGGATCGGGAATTGGGGCATCTATTACCGCCAACAAGGTCAAGGGGATACGTGCAGCTCTCTGTTTTAACGGCTATATGGCAGAGATGACGAAACGGCATAATGATGCCAATGTTCTGGTTCTTGGAGCTCGTATTATCGGTGTTGAAATTGCCATGGAGATAGTGAAGCGCTGGCTTGATGCCTCTTTTGAAGGGGGCCGTCATCAGCGCAGAATTGATAAAATTGCCGCCCTTGAGGAATAGTATCAAGTCATTCATGCCGGGGCAGCCAGCAGGAGAAAGAAAGTGCCTAAAGGGACAGTGAAAGCGTTTTTATTTATAAGCATACTTTTTTTGATGGCTCCTGCCCGGGAGCATTCAGGTATAAAAATTTTTAAGCCCGTGGCGCTTCGAAACTGTATTAATGTTATCCAGGTACCCGGTGTTGACGGAAAACCGGTTTATCAGCTTCAGGACATGACCCTTCAGAACCGGGGAACCGGTTCTGTACATGATCTGGTTCTCTCCTTTAACGGTAGTGCAGAAAAATTAAGGAATGATGATTCGGGGAAATACCGGATACGCTCGGCGGATTTTTTATCTGCACGGCCAGGGGGCACCTTTGGAAAGGGATGTGCCCATTTTTATCGAAAATCTCATCGTGTTATAATTGAAACCGAAGAATCTCTCTGGCTGGGGCGGTGCGGAGATCTCGGGTCTTTCACTTTTGAATTCAGGTTTCAGGCTGCCAGTCTTGCAGGCAATATGACATTATTCTCCCGAACCGGTTTTCTTTCCGGTTCAAGAAGGGGGATTGAAATTGGCATTACCAATGGCAGGGTTTCGGGGAAGTTTTTTCAATTTTTTGAAGATCAAAAGGGGAACCGGAAGGATATTGTAATTTCGAGCAGAAGAAGAATCCGTCCCCGGATATGGTACCATGGGGCCCTTTCCTTTAACCGATTAACGGGAAAATTAAGTCTTCATCTCAATGGACAGGAAAGTAATGTCCGCTATATTACTGAGGATAGAGCTCCGGGCAGCCAGGTGCTAACTCCGAGTTTTGGGCATCGGAGCAAGGAAGGTCAGCTGGTCTGTATTGAAGCCCCGCCGGCAGTTATCGGATCGAAGTTTTCCGGATATATTGACGAATTTCGTATCGCCTATGGTGATTTTCCCACAGTGAAAGAAAAAAGTACTCCTGTGTACCGGCGTTATGAGCAGGTTCATGTTGAGAAACAGACCCCCTATAATGTTGAGGGAATAATAACCAGCCCGGTGTATCGTTTTTCCGATACAGGGACCCGGGTGCTTCTTTTCTCCTGGAAGGATACACTTCCTTTGGATACCTTTCTCTGGATGGAATTTCGTATTTCTGATCATCTTTTTTACAGCAATGATACTAAAATTGCCTGGTACCGGGTAAAGAAAAACCAGCGGAATATTTATATGAAAAAGGCCCCCTCGGGAAACTATTTACGGGGTCGGTATTATCAGTGGCGGGCCCACCTGGTACCTTCTCCTGACGGCCGGTTCAGCCCCCGGCTTTTAGATGTTTCTCTCCGTTATCAGGCTGATCCGCCCCCGGCTGTACCTCTTTTTCTCCAGGTAATTGCTGCAGGAGATGAGAAGATTGTTTTGAGGTGGAGAAAAAATACTGATTCAGATCTTGGGGGCTACCGGATTCATTACGGTATCGTTCCGGGACGATTTGATGGAATTATAAGCACCCTGAAGGGTAAAGTCATAACAAATACCACTTCAGAGGGGAAATATCTACAGGTCACGATTGATAACGGTATTGTTAATGAAAATAAGGAACGGGATTTACGGAAAATTCTCTCATTTCCCGGGATTAAAAATACGGTACTCTATTATTTTGCTGTAAGCGCCTATGATACCTATCGAAAAGGAACGACCTATTCTCATGAATCACCGCTTTCGAAGGTCGTTTCAGCTCGGCCCTTCGGTGGTTCAGAAATCGATTAATTATTAAAAGGCCTTGACTGATTCGGCTCATAGTAGAATTAGGTACGCTAAGGGGTATTATTGTACATGTCCCGAGAGCAGATAGAAACAGGATAATTCGGCAGCCGATGGAGACCTTTAAAATATCTATTCCTGAAGAAGAAAGGAAGACAATTGTTTCACTTGTAAAGCGTTTCAAAGAAAATGGCTTTGATTGTTACCTTGTTGGGGGTTCGGTCAGAGACCTGATCCTTGACCATGAAATCTATGACTATGATTTTGCTACCAATGCGACACCTGGAGAAGTGATGAAACTCTTCCGGCGGGTGATCCCGACGGGAATAAAACATGGAACTGTTTCCGTTTTAAAAAATAACCGCACATTTGAAGTTACCACATACCGGGCTGACGGTAAGTATGTTGATGGCCGGCGGCCGGAGTCTGTTTCCTTTTCAGATAATATCAGGGAAGATGTCCTCAGGCGTGATTTTACTATTAATGGACTCGCCTATGATATCTTTAAAGAAGAAGTCCTTGATTATGTCGGGGGGCTTGAAGACCTGAGAAAAGGAATTATCCGTACTATCGGTGATCCTATTGCCCGTTTCAGTGAAGACGGCCTGAGAACCTACCGGGCCTGCAGGTTTGCCGCAAAGCTCGGTTTTGAAATCGAGCATGCAACCTTTGATGCCATCGGACAGTGTCTTGAAGTGGCTCAAAAGGTGGCAGCAGAACGGGTCAGGGATGAACTGAACAAGCTTCTTGAAACTGAAAAACCCTCAACGGGGATTGAGTACCTGAGAAAAACCGGACTTTTAAAGCTTTTTCTTCCTGAACTGGCTGACTGTTACGAGGTCGATCAGAACAAGTACCATGTCCACGATGTCTATTATCACAGCATTTATTCCTGCGACGCGGGACCGCGGGAAGAACCACTGCTTCGTCTTTCAGCGCTTCTTCATGATATCGGTAAGGTTTCTGCCAGGGGAGTCGGCGCTGATGGAGAGGGCACCTTTTATAATCATGAGGTTATCGGCGCCCGTATGGTGAGGCGTATCATGAAACGCCTCAAGTATTCCAACGAAGAACTGGCCAGGGTCAATAATCTGGTTATCAATCATATGTTCCATTATACTGATGACTGGACTGATGGAGCTGTTCGCCGGTTTATGCGAAAGGTGGGTGTTGAAAATCTTGATGATCTTTTTACCCTTCGTATGGCAGATCGAAAGGGGAATGGTTCCCGGGAAGGGCTGCCGGCGCCGATACGTATTCTTCAGTCCCGGATTGCAAAGGCGATTGAAGAGGAGAACGCCATTACTGTCAGGGATCTCCAGGTAAACGGACATGACCTGATGACCACTTTTGGTCTTAATCCCGGGCCTGCAATCGGTCGCATCTTAAATGAGCTCCTGGAGGCTGTTCTTGATGATCCTGAATTGAATACCCGTGATTCTCTCATGGATATTGCTTCCGGGATATATAAAGACATACCGGAAGAGGACCTTCGTCAGACCAGGAGCAGGGGTAAATAGAGGTCAGCGGATTATATCAGTAATCCATGTCAGTCCGCCATTTTCCAGGGCTATCAGGTCAAAGCGGCAGATAAGATTAAGGCGCGGAGATATCTGAAGAAAATAATGTGCCGCCCGGCGCATCCGTTGGAGCTGACCCTTCGAAATCGCATAGTGAGCCCCCCCGAAGGCACTTCCGCTTCGGCTTTTTACTTCCACGAAAATGAGAGATGTTGCATCTCTGGCTATAATATCAATTTCATTCCGCCCCGGGGCCATAAAGTTTCGCCGAAGAATAGTGAATCCCTGTTTTCTCAAGAATGCCGCAGCCCTGGCTTCTCCTTCCTTTCCCTTTAACGAGGTGTTTTTTAAACTGTAATGTTCCATGATTGTTTCCTCTGTGTATTAAACGAAGGAGAGAGGAACATTATGAAATTTTTTTTGGGTGGGGAAGTGAAGGCGGAAGATTTATGTGGTGAGCGATATTTTATTTGAAGGCGCGATTTTATTTGAAGGCGCGATTTTATTTGAAGGCGCGAAAGCGCTTTCGCGCCTTCAAATAAAATCAAAGGACGTCAAAAATGTTTATACCGACTTCTTCTTCATCAAGAGCACGGACAATGTAAAGACTTGTCTCATCGAGGAGATTAACAATCTTTGTACCCTCAACCCTTTTCTTATCCTCATCAATAATCATTTTGATAATGGGCCTCAGGGGCTTTTCGGGAATTGATCCGATAATAATTCCCACGGTTTTATCATTGAGCTCAACAATTGACCCGATAGGATAGACTGACATTCTTGAAAGAAATACCCGTAAAATGACCGGGTCGAAACGGTTTACCCCGCTGGAGAGAAGGTTTCTCATGGCGTGATAAAAATAGACCTTCTGACGGTAGCTTCTTTTTGATATCTGTGATTCATAACTGTCGGCAATTGAAGCTATCCGGGCATATTCACTGATCTCATTTCCCTTTAAGCCCCTCGGGTATCCCTTGCCGTCGAACTGTTCATGGTGCTGGAGGGTAACATTGGCAATCCGCTCATTGAGATCACCAAGCTGTCGCAGTACCTTGTATCCATGAAGGGGGTGGGTCTTGATCTGCTGGTATTCCTGGTCAGTCAGGTTTGACTGCTTGTGTATTATATAAACGGGCATTTTAAGCATCCCCGCGTCTATCAGCATGGTGCCCGCAGCAAGCTCTTTAAGAGATTTCATTGGATATTTCAGGGCCAGGCCCATAATGACGGAATAAAAGGTCACATTAACCGAATGGGTAACAAGGTAATCCTTTCCCTCGTCCAGGCCGTAGAGAAAGAGAAATATATTACTGGTTTCATTCAGCAGGTTGATGATTTCCGTGGAGGATTCTTCGATTCCCGCCATGTCAAAGGACTCATCTTTCCTGATGGCATTGTAGATCCCTTCTACTGATTTTCGGGCCTTCTGGTGGACCGTAATGAGGTCTTTTCTTCTTTTAAGAAGGTTGTTATATTCACTGATAATACGCGCCTGGTTGTCCACGGGCGTATCAGGATTTACCTTGTCGCCAATGAGTTTTCCCATTGTTTCAATCTCTGCCACACCCCAGGTCATCAGCTTCTTTATATCACTTTCTGATATGGCGGTATTTGCAGCCACCAGAATATTGCTCTTATCGACATATAGGGGCTGGTCATAGATCATACCCGGCTTCAATTGTTCAACCGGTATTTTTCTCATGTCACTCATGTATCTGCTGGCCTCATTTTGTTGATTTTAGCCTGTAATTTTTTATTTGTATGGTAGCAGGCGGCCAGAACCTCGGCAACTCCACGGTATAGCTCAGGGGGAATTTCTTCTCCCCGGGGGAGTTTCTCAAGGACTTCCACCAGGTCTTTATCTTTATAGACCGGTATATCATGTTTTTCTGCAATTTCCAGTAATTTTCTTACAAGTATTCCCCGTGCAGTAGCGGTTATTACCGGTATTTCTCCATTATAAGTAAGTGCTGCCCCTTTTTTCATATACTGTATGTTTCCCTGATAAGTGAAAACTTTTATGGCCCTGACAGGGAGTCTTGTCAACACTATACTGTCGTTTCTAGACTTTTATGTCAAGCTGACTATTAAAACTATAAAAAGTATTAATTGCAACTAATTTATCAAGAGTATCCTGTCTGAGCAAGAAATTAATTCTCGTTATTTTCCCGGTAGTATTTGATTGTTCTATTTCTTTTCTGATCAGGTCAAGTTTTTCCGATGAATCGGCATACAGGGTGATAGAATTTTTTTTTCTGGCAAT
The DNA here is from genome assembly GCA_964585555.1 of uncultured Leptospirales bacterium. Lineage (GTDB taxonomy): Bacteria > Spirochaetota > UBA4802 > UBA4802 > UBA5550 > CAZHNW01. The sequence continues at coordinate 6,351 of CAZPEK010000103.1, forward strand.
AATATCAATTATTCCGAGGCTGCTTAATTCAAGGGAGAAAAACCAGGCATCCTCACCCTGGTAGACCTTCAGTGGGATGAATTCCCCATCAAGGGGTATCGGGAGCTCCCCTTCCCTGGAGGATTCTCTCCCGGAGAGAATTTCTATCACACCGCGAAAGAGGTCACTTTTCATACTTTTGTTTTCTTTAGTATCGGTTTCTGATTCCACTTCATTGAGCAGGTTCAGGATATCTTCGCTCCCTTTCTGCGGGTGATGACTTCCTTTCTTTTTTTCCCGGGACGAGATAAGTCCAAGAATATATTCAAGCATTCCGGGAGAGAGGAGCTGCGCTTCAAGGAGAGACGTAAAAAGAAGAAGGGACTGCTGCGGGGTACCTGCTGCGATGAGCCGGTTGAGCAGGGCCGTAATTCCTTCCCCCCTGATTTTTCCTTTTTTTTCAGGATTGAGAAGGAAGATGTTGAGCTCAAGGAGACTTGAAGCCTGGTCAAGGGCCGTGGCAAGGTGGGCGGGAGTGAGATTTTTTAAGGCATGGGAAGGAAGGAAGATGTAGTCTGACACCTTCTCCCTGAGACTGCCGGTTTCTGTTGCCTGGATCAGCTTAAAAAGAACCGCGTCTCCATCTTTTTTTATCAGTTGCAGGGTCAAATGATTGCTTCCCGGGACTCCGCTGGTGAATTCGGCCCTGAGGCTTTGACCCTTGACGTGTATGGTGGCGAAGTACCGGTCCTGGCGGTCGGTAATCCGGGCCGGCACCTGCTGGCCCGCCTTCATGGCGCCGACAATTTTAAGAACCGCCTCTTTTCGGGCGATCCTGATCATGTCAGAATGATTGACCTTCATGGCTCAAAGAGTTCTCCCTGTCCGGAGAGGATGCTTTTCAGGGGCTCGTAGGTACGGCGGTGTATGGGAGAGTGGCCGATTGTGACGATGGCATCACGGTGTTCCTGTGTGCCGTAACCTTTGTTTTTTTTAAACCCGTAGCCCGGGTGAAGGGCGTCAAAGGAGTCGAGTATTTTGTCACGGGTCACCTTTGCTTCAATAGATGCCGAGGCAATGCTGAGGGAGCGGTTATCCCCCTTCTTGACCGTTATCATGGGAATGCCCACATCAAAGGAGATCGTACCATCCATCAGGATTATTTCCGGGGTGACGGGGCTCTGGGCAATCAGTTTTTCCAGGGCGGTGCCGATAGCTTTGACGATGTTGCTTCTGTCAATGATGCGGTGGGAGACCAGGGCTGCATGGCAGTAGAGGGACTGGTCATGTATCAGCTCCCGGGCCGCAAGGCGCTTTGGATGAGTCAGTTTTTTTGAATCACGGATTTGTTCTGAAACCGCTTTAGAAGGATTCATAATGACTGATGGATCGTAGATGGTCAGTCCTACGGAAAGGGGGCCCGCAAGGGCGCCTCTTCCCGCTTCGTCAACCCCGGCAATACGAGTATAGCCTTCTTCGAGAAGGAGAGATTCGAGATAAAAATCAGGTATACTGAAAGAGGCGGACCCCTGCAGGTCCGCCTCTTCTATCTTCTTCAGTATGTCTGATTTCATGTTTACAATTTATTCAGAAGTTTCCGGCTCTTTTGCTTCAGTTGCTTCTACGGGAGCTTCTGCAACAGGTTCTTCTACGGCGGCTGGCGCCTTGGTCATTGCTGCTGCTGCGGAGCCGAGTTTTGCTCTTCGTTCTTTAAGTTTAGCGGATTTACCTCTTCGCTCTCTGAGGAAGTAAAGCTTTGATCGTCGAGTTTTACCTTTTCTTACTACTTCAATTTTTGCAATCCTCGGGTTGAAGAGAGGGAAGATACGCTCTACGCCGATATCAAAGGATATCTTACGTACCGTAAAGGTTTTTCCAATGCCTTTATTTGCAATAGCAATTACGATTCCTTCGAATACCTGGATTCTTTCCCGGTTTCCTTCCACGATTCGGTAGTGTACCCGTACGGTATCTCCTATTTCAAAGTCAAGTTTTCGATCAACGGGTTTGAGTTCCTGTTCTATCGCCCGGATAGTGTCCATTTTGATTACTCTCCTGTAATTTTATTCAATAAATATCTTTGATAGAGATCGGGTCGTACCTTTCTCGTTTTTTCTATACTCTGTTCTTTTCGCCAGCGTTTAATGTTTTCATGGTGCCCGCTGAGAAGCACTTCGGGAACCTGAATTCCCTTTATTGTTTCAGGCCTGGTGTATTGAGGATACTCAAGAAGATTATCCTCAAAGCTTTCATCACATAAAGACTCCTGGTTTGACATAAATCCCGGTATGTACCGGGCAATAGAGTCTATAATGATCAGACTGGCAAATTCACCGCCTGAAAGTATATAGTCGCCGATGGATATTTCAAAATCGACATATTCATCAATGACCCGCTGGTCTACACCTTCATAATGCCCGCAGATGATATCAATCTCATCAACCCGGGATAATTCTTGAACCATATTCTGGTCAAGAACCTGTCCCCCCGGTGAGGTTAAAAGGGTAATTTCTTTTTTACCTTTCCGGTTGTCAAGAGCTTTCATCAAAGGCTCGGGCTTAAGAACCATTCCCGAACCGCCGCCGTAGGGATAATCATCACAGCGGTGAAACCGGTCATCTGAATAGTCCCGGATATTAACGGTATTGACCGTTATAATTCCCGCCTCACAGGCTTTTCCCATGAGCCCGGTATGAATCGGACTCTCGAAAAAACCGGGGAAAAGGGTAAATACATTAAAGATCAAGCAGTCCCTCAACTGGTGAAATATCTATCCGCTGGTCTTTGATACGAGAGGTATCAACCATCGATTCGATAAAGGGAATCATATGCTTCTTCCCTTCTGTGTCGGCTATTACAATGACCTCTCCGGCACCCGCTTCTATAATATCAGCGACTTCCCCGAAAAGGGATCCCTCAAGGTAGACAGAGCATCCCATGAGGTCGTAATAGTAGAATTCTTCATCTTCGAGAATTTCATCGCGGGTTTTTTCCGCTTCTTCCCGGGTGATAAATATTTCAGCACCCTGCAGGTCCTCTGCCTTGTTTCGGTCAGAGACCCCGTCGAGATATAAAAGAAATATTTTGCCTTTTACGGGCGAACATTCTTTTATTTTGTATGGTACAAAGCCTTTTTCTTCTTTGACGATAACTTCAGCGCCTTTTTGAAAACGGCTTATATTGTCAGAAACTACAAGTATTTTCAAGCGCCCATGGAGTGCATGGGGGCCGGTAATTACTGCAATACGAAGATACTCATTTTCCTGAATCACGATACCTTAATCAAGTATTTCCAAAACGACTCTTTTTCCTGTCTTGGTGGCAGATGCATTGCTAATAGTTCTAATTGCCCTGGCTATACGGCCATGCTTACCAATAACTTTTCCGATATCTTCTTTGGTGACCTTGAGTTCAAGAATTGTTGATTTCTCGCCTTCAATTTCATGTATTTCAACCTGATCCGGGTTGTCAACGAGAGACTTCACCATGTAGGCCACGAGTTCCTTGTAATCCATCTCTGCCTCCTGATGGGTTGCACTTATTTAGCTGTGCTGTATTTCTGCCAGAGTCCAGATTTTTTAAGAAGGTTCAGCATGGTATCTGTAGGCTGGGCGCCCTTGTTGAGCCACTCCATAACCTTGTCTTCGTTAATATCAAACTGATTACCGTCTACGATGGGCTGATATCGTCCGAGTTGGTCGATTACGCCGCCGTCACGTTTTTTTCTGCTGTCTACTGCTACTACTCGATAGAAAGGTCGTTTTTTTGTTCCGACCCTCTGTAAGCGAATCTTAACCGCCACGTGCATACCTCCTGATATAGATAGAGAGATAAGTATTTTTATCGCCTCTTTTTTGTCAATATAAAAGTATCTTTTTGTTTATTAATTATTGGACTCTAATAACGAGGAAAAAGGGGGCTTAAGGGGGTGGGTGCTTTTTGTAAATAGTATAATTTCCGCAT
>CAZPEK010000104.1:0-8253 GCA_964585555.1 uncultured Leptospirales bacterium
GACAGCATCAGTACGATGCTTATCTACCTGTCATCAGACGACTATCCTACTGGCGATATTAAAGCTGACATGATGACCATTCGTAATTTCTACAAAGATATCCGGGGCCGCTACCCGGAAAAAGAAACAGAAGCACGGATAAGTTCGCAGCACTACAACAAAGAAATTTCCTAAAAAGAAGAGCCCCTTGAGACATCGATCTGAAAATTTCACATTACCTGAAAAATTCTTGATAATCCTCAGCATTTTACCTATAATCTGGTAAAGGCTGAAAAACCAGAACAGAGGAAAAAATGAATCGGGGAAACAAAACAACCAACCTGGAGCGAAGAACTCTACATGACAGGAGGGTATACGATTACCTGAACAGCAGCGGTCTCGACCTGGAGGAACGTTCTCGCTACGACCAACGCAAAAAAAGACGAAGAAAAATATTATCTCTCAGACCGGGAAAGACTTCCCTTTACCTTTGACGCCGTACTACCATTCGAAATATTAACCCGGCAGCCAGAAAGCAGGCAGCAATGACAAACATCCGCCCCACTGCCGGCTCCTTTCCCCCGGTTCCGAGAAGGGCAAAAATTCCATTTATAAAGGTTCCCACTGCCCCGGCAAAGGATACTATCATCATAATAACTATAAAATTCTTTCCAGACTTTTTATCCATAACTTCCCCCATGACAAAATCATATACTGCCACGCCTGGAGTGCAAACAAAAAACAAGTTTACTTCCTTACTAATAATGAAATGAATCTCTTGACAAAACAATTGCACAATGACAACAATAGAGATATCGGAGAAGGAAGGTCTTAAGTCTTTTCTCTTTTTATTATATTTCACCAAACCGCAGACTATTTACAGGAAAATAAAACATGAAAAAACTCGGCATTCTGGAAAAGCTTCTTATTTTCTCTATCGGCATGACCCTGTTGACCTTCATCCTTATCTTTACAATTTTTCATATATCCTTTAATCACTATAATGATTTTGTCATAAAGAAAGCTGATGAACTTCTTATTGACCGTTACAATAAAGAGCTGAAATCAGCAACAGAGATTGCCGCATCTCTTCTCGCTACAATTAACAAACAGCCCGGGCTCAGCAAAAAAGAAAAACTTGAATTGTCCCGCAAGTTGCTTCGAGAATTGAAATTCGGAAAAGACGGCTACTACTTTGTCTATGAGAAAAAATCCGGCAAAAACCTGATCCATGGAGCCAATAAGAAATTTGAGGGGAAAAACCTCTGGAACCTGAGAGACCCGAACAATTCACAGTTCATCATCAGGGAACTCGACAGGGTTGCCCGCGATAAAGAACTGTATCATAAATACCCATGGTCTCGTCCCGGAAGCAAAAAAGTGTGTCCGAAGCTTGGTACCGCCATGGATGTACCCGGTACGAATATGTGGGTAGGCACCGGAGCATACATCGATGATATCAACACGGCAAAGAAAAAACTCTACCAAAACATCCAGGAGATCACATCTAAAACCAGGATTATCTTCATTATAAGTTTTATTATTATCGGGATCATTGCAGTAATCATGATTGTCTTTATGGCTAAAAACCTCATCAATCCAATCAAGACCATGATCGTATCAAGTAAAGAAATAACCAATGGCAACTATGATATCAATATCATTGCCAAAACCCGTGATGAAATAGGACAGCTTGCCAACACCTTCAACGAAATGGCCCATAAACTGAAAGACTACACGGAGAACCTTGAACAAAAAGTAGAAGACCGCACCCAGGAACTGCAGGATGCCATGAAGATGCTCAATGATTCCAATGCCATTCTTGAGGGACTTTCCGACAAACTCTCCCGTTATCTCTCTCCCCAGATCAGGGACAGTATCTTCAGCGGCAAACAGGAAGGCAAAATAGAATCACACAGAAAAAAGCTGTCGGTATTTTTCTCAGACATTAAAAACTTTACCCAGACTACAGACCGGATGGAAACAGAAGACCTGACAGACCTTCTCAACAATTACCTTGAAGAGATGTCCCAGATTGCCCTGAAGCATGGGGCGACCATTGATAAATATATCGGTGACGCCATCATGATCTTTTTTGGTGATCCTGAAAGCAAAGGGGAAAAGGAAGACGCCCTTGCCTGTGTGCGAATGGCCGTGGAGATGCGAAAGAGAATCAAGGTACTTCAAAAAAGCTGGCTTGATCGGGGCATGTCGCAGCCCTTTCACATTCGCATGGGAATCAATACGGGATACTGTACTGTTGGCAATTTCGGAAGTAACGAAAGGATGGACTACACTATTATTGGCTCCCAGGTTAATCTCGCGTCACGCCTTGAAAGTGCTTCAGAACCTGATCACATCCTGATCTCACAGGAAACCTTTTCATTTGTAAAGGATGAATTCTTCTGTGAGAAGAAAGAACTGATACAGGTAAAGGGAATCCACTACGATGTTCAAACTTACCAGGTTGTCGATTACCACAGCAAGGTAGACAGTACCATGTCACATATTGAAGAGCACTTTGAAGGTTTTTCTCTTTCTGCAGACCTGAAACTAATTAGCAGTGTCGAAAAGAAAAAAATTCTTAAAACAATAAAGTCTACTTTTGATAAGATAAAGGAATCAAAAGAAACTTGAGACCAGAGAGCAGGCAGATGAACAAAAGCCCCTCTCTATAATCAGCATGTAACCGGGAACAGCCATGAAATATATTCTGCTGCACATTAAAAACGGTGCATCAATAACGATAACTGAAAGCCAGTGGCTCACAATTCTTGAAACCGCTCAAAAAGAAGGCTGGGCCCCCGAGGGGACCCGGTTTGATCTTCTGTTTGAAATAGATGAAGCCTTCGAAGAAAATGATGATGAAGCCTGCCGGCTTTTCAGCTATCTGACACTTAGCACTGAAAATACTGAATGGGACGGCAACTACACTGACCGGGCCAACCAGATAATTTCTGAATCTGATGCGTATTATCTCTTTAAAGCCATAGAAGACGTCATAGACAACCCTCCTCTTCACGAGCTTCTGAAGACAGGGAGTATCCGTATCTGTAAATAGTTTTACCTGCCTGACTGTCTCTCGCCGCCAGGAGAATATTCTGATTCCAGGTTTACCCGGATATCCTTCTCATCAAGCCAGACAGGTTTCAGTTTTCTTTTTACAAAAAGCTCTGCCTGGTCAGCAAAATGCACCGATGTCCGATCTATCGTGGCGCTTCCAAACTGGTGAATGCTCCGGGAAGAGACACGGCCTTTAGAATCCCAGGTTACCATCAGAATATATGAATCACCCTGCTTCCCCTTCAGGCGCCCGTCATCGGTCAGGTCACTTTCAACAGCATGAAGGATGTCAGGGCCTCCTCCCATGCCGAGATCAGTGGTTCCACGGATAAGCCGGTTTACCTTTTTCCAGGGGACATCGATTCTGCCATGATGTTTTTTCAACAGCAGGGCGGCGGCCTTAACTTCCTTCACCACTGTCTTTTCTTTTATTTTTGAAATATCTTTTTCCAGCTTTTTCAGGCCCATGTATGAAAAAACAGCCAGGGCAGCTCCCGTGTTTTCCGGCCTGGTAGAAAAATCCCATGCACCGAAAATTCTTCTCGCTTCCAGGAGAACCGGGTCATTACCCGCTGGCACAGCAAGAAAGCGTTTCACCAGCTGCGCCATCACTGAATTCTTCGAATAGGTCATATCAAACTTGTAGCGGTAGAATTCTTTTGCAGTGATAGAGTCATCGCCCCCAAAAAGCTCCAGGGCACGAAGGGCCCGGTTGGTCATATTAGTATTTATTCCCATTGAGGGCTGGTAGTCCACGGGTGACGGGTTGCCACTGCCGAGGGTCGTTCGAAAAGGAGAGCTGTTGCAGTTCTGAATAAATCCCGACGGTGGATTTTTTACCATGGGTGACCGGGAAAAGGGATGATACCCGGTCCAAAGGGTCTCCGAGGTATTGCCGGGAAGCTTTTTCTGCCAGTCAAAGCCGAGTTTTCTCTTTGGCATTCGGGCATTATACAGATAGAGGATATTCCCCTCCTGGTCGGCATATCCGCTGTTGAAGCAGGGAACCGCCTGCATCGACATGGCTCTGAGCCATTCATTCATATTAGTGGAGCGGTTCATCCGGTACCACTGCATGACCTGCTTAATATCCCCCATTGAGGCAAAACGAAGGGCATAGGTACCATGGGGCCGGCGAACCACGGGCCCGTAGACCGACCAGAGTACTTCTTTTTTAACAGTCCACCTGATAGCACCGAAAATTTTAGCGGTAATCGGGGCTTCCCGTTTTTCAAGTTTCTTCCAGACCCCGTCAAAACGATATTCATCGGGATTGTTGGGATTGATTTCCAGTATATAGACATCCTGAAGATCGGGACGATTGACCGTATGGGCCCACCCGAGATGCCGGTTGTGGCCATGGAGCACCACCGGCGAACCGGGAAAAAGGCCCCCCACCATATCCCAGCCCTCTTCACTGTGAAGATGGGCCTCATACCAGGCAGCGGCCCCCGTCCAGGGCTGATGGGAGTTTACCGCCAGAAAAGTTTCTTTCCCGGCGCTTCGTTTTGGTGATACGGCAAAGGTGTTTGAGGCGGTAAGACGAAATTCACTTCCTTTACCATTCTCTTCTATATAAATGGCACTGGTTTTATCTTTTTTCTCTTCATCGGCAAAGAGCTCCTGAAGTGTCTTGTCGAGACCAAAAAAGAGGGGCACCTTGTGGACAAATCCCGCGACAATATCTTTTCCCCGTACCGGTGTCATTGAGGGAGCCACCTCTTCAGGGTGGAGGGCGGCATAGTAATTGACCCCGTCAGCATAGGCCTCACAGATGGCCCGGGTTTTTGCATCAATTTCAGTTTCGTAGCCCGCGTCTACATAGTCCCAGTGACGAAGCAGGTTCACCATATAATCATTGGGCCCCCCTTTGGGACCAAGAAGGGCGGCAAGTTTTCCCCGTATCGCGTGAAGAACCCCTTGTATGGTAAGAAAATCATCTTCACTATGGGCGTAGGCGAGTCCAAAGGCGACATCGGGATCGGTCTTTCCAAAAACATGGGGAACACCCCAGGTATCCCTTAAAATTGAAACCTGGTATCGACTGCCGATATTCTCATACGAAGAAAAATCCCCCGTCTTAAGGGTCAGCCAGAAAACAAGATAGATCCCGCAGCAAATGAAAAGAATCCCCAGACCAATTTTCACTATCAGTTTCTTCATAGATGCCTCCCCGGCAGGTGCAGCCTCGAACCAGCACCGATTCTTTCATTGATAGTAAAAAAGATAAAAGAAAAAGTCAATCACTATGCCCCATCATCCTCTAAGGCCAAAGGCCTGCAAGACCGATATCGTAAGAAAAGAGAAAAAGGCCCAGAGCCCCTGTGAGGAAAAGACCATGCACCTGAAAACGATAAACTTCCACCCTGAAAAATACCCCCGGCAGGACATCTACCCTTTTAACCTGGAGATATTCCAAAAGAAGGCCACCCTGGCAATCAGGAAGGCCGTTACTTTCTTTGTTGGAGAAAACGGCACCGGCAAATCGACCCTTTTGCGGGCAATTGCCCGAAGGGCGGGAATCCATATCTGGGAGGGGGAAAAGCGCCGCCGGTACCACTATAATCAGCATGAAGAGACCCTCTATAAGTATATTTCCACTACCTGGAATGATGGGCCGGTACCGGGCTCATTTTTCGCCTCTGAGCTCTTTCACAATTTCGCCGCCATGACCGATGAATGGGCAGAAGCAGACCCTGGATCCCTTGAATACCTGGGGGGGAAGTCTCTTGTTGCCCGTTCTCATGGCCAGAGCCACATGGCTTTTTTTGAAAGCCGCCTGAAAATCAAGGGCCTCTACCTCCTTGATGAGCCTGAAAATGCCCTGTCGCCCCATCGACAGATAGAACTTCTCCAGCTTCTGCAAAAATACGCCGCAGGGGGCATTGCCCAGTTTATCGTGGCAACCCACTCCCCGATACTGATGGCCCTTCCTGGAGCAGAGATTATCAGCTTCACGGGACCCACTCTCGAGATGACTCCCTACGAAAAAACCGATCATTTCACGCTCTACCGGGATTTTCTCAATAACCGGGGAAAATTCATATAATTTGGCCCCTTAAGGAGTATTTTTCTTCACTATTGTGAATTTTTCTCACCCTCCATTCCTCATTTTTTGTGAAAACGGCTTTTGAATAGCATTTGATATATAACATTTGCTATATTTTTCTCATACCGTCCGGTTGGACTTTGCTTGATAATTGGAAATATACAAATTACTGAGGAGCTAAGAGCTATGAAAAAGATCACTCTACTATTAACAGCACTGGTTATTTCCGGAGTCATCCTCACCGGTACCCAGAAGGCCCACGCATGGGGAAGTTCCAGTTCTTCATCCATTGACCTGAACTATCCTGTTATTCTTGCCCACGGATGGGCCGGAACCGACGAATTCATCTTCGGCATTGATTACTTCTATGGAATAAAGGCAAGCCTCGAAGATGAAGGCGTAGATACCTATGTCGCCGATATGGGAGCCTTTGACACCTCAATGGTTCGGGGAGAACGACTGAAATCCTTCATACTTGAAGTTCTTGCCATCACGGGCAAAAGAAAAGTAAACATAATAGCTCACTCCCAGGGAGGGATTACCGCCCGCTATGTTATAAGCAACATGGGCATGTCAAAAAAGATAGCATCTTTGGTAATGATCTCAACACCAAACAGGGGAACCGCCCTCTGTGATATTGCAACTGGAAAACTTCCCGCACTTGCCCAGTATGCCATTGAAGTACTGGCCAATACCTTCTGGGGCGGTATCATAGCAGGAGATGACGATTCAAATTTCCGTGAAGCAACCTTAGAAATGACCCACTCCAACATGATAGATGTTTTCAACCCTAATACGCCAGATGCCTCCGGGGTATCTTATTTCAGCTATGCGGGAAAGCTTTACGGTGTATCCCCCAATCTGCTTCTGACCCCCACAAACCTGATTCTGCAATACTATGACGGCGACAATGACGGTATTGTTCCGGTACAAAGCTCAAAGTGGGGTATCTGGAAGGGAACCCTTACCGGGCTCTTCGGTGTAGACCATTTCATGGAAATCAATCATCTATTCGGCATCGCCCCCGGTTTTGACACCAAGGGTTTCTATATTGATGTTTGTGAAATGCTTGAGGACTACGGATTTTAAAAATTAGCTTTCAAACCTTTCCTTATTGGTGCTCATAAGAGTACTGATAATCTGAGAGATGACCAAAATATTATCAGGGCGGCCAAAAAGGCCGCCCTTTTTTTTATTGTGAAGGAAGTTTACTGGGTCTGTGTCAGAACCCACTGCACGGCATGTTTTATCAGCTCAGAGGAATTCTTTAACTTCAGCTTTTCTTTAATATTACGCTTATGGCTCTCAATAGTATTGATGCTGATATTCATCTTATCGGCAATTTCACGGGAACTGAATCCATTGCCCAGAAGCTGAAAAACCTCAAACTCCTTATTGGCAAGGATGTTTACCGGTGTATCCATGGAGTCACTCGACCCGTGGAGAAGCTTATCGATAATTTTTCCCGAGATATCCTCACTGAGAAAAAGCTCCCCCTTCATAATCTTGCGAATGGCCCCGATAACATTATCCATGGCCTCTTTTTTCATCACGTAACCCCGGGCCCCCGCCCTGATAACACGTTCAGCATAGAGGGATTCATCGTGCATTGAAAGCACAAGAGACTTGGTCGAGGGGAAACGGTCATTGATCTTCTTGACCAGTTCAATTCCGCTCACATCACCAGAAAGGGAGAGATCGACAGTCACAACGTCAGGACCAATATTCTCAATAACAGAAATCGCTTCCTGAACCTTTGCCGCCTCTCCGCATACTTCAATATCACTTTCAGCATCGAGCATCCTGAGGCCCTGTCTCACCACAGGATGGTCATCAACAATAACAACACGTATAGTCATAGCCTTAAAAACCCGCTTTTTGTATAGTTTCACTACTTCTGATAATGGAAGGATTATAACCCAAAATGAGCCGGCAGGCAATACAAATTTGTTAAAGTATTTACTTCTTTGTACTATTAGTGTAATACCCCCAAAGGGGTGCGTGCGGGGACCCACACACACCCTTTTGAATAAATTCCCGGGGAAAAAGTTTAGACCATTTTTTACTCTATTCCATCATTCCTGATACGAAGGCGTGCGGAGACTTGAAGCCCTCTTTCTTCCCGGTTTTGCACTTCAAGATCGGCCCGGATCAATTTAGCC
>CAZPEK010000104.1:8263-9961 GCA_964585555.1 uncultured Leptospirales bacterium
GATACCGCCCTTTTCACCATGTGAATCCTGAATGCCTTCACCGTCATCAAGGATTCTCATGGTGAAAACAGAATCGTCGGCAGAAAGGACAATTTCGATATTCTCCGCTCCGCTATGCTTAACTGCATTAGTGACGGCCTCACGGGCAATGTAGTAAAGATGTGTGGCAGTTTGAATATTTTCTATCGCAATATGCTGATTCCGATGGACAGAACAGTTTACATCAAACATTCCTCTGGTATTTTCAGCCATTTCCTCAAGGGCCATGACCAGTCCATGCTTATCCAGATTAACCGGGTAAAGCCCCCTTGCAAGGGACTGGGCCTGGGAAACCGATTCTTTCACCAGGTCAAGAATCGGAGTCATCAGGGCCACTTCCTGAATCGATTTTTCTTCCAGTTTTTTTTTGAAACCACCGATTAGAAAGCTGAGTCCTGTAAGATTCTGCCCCAGACCGTCATGAAGGTCACTGGCGATCCTGAGACGTTCATTTTCAACAACCTCAAGTATCCTCTTTTCGAGGGTTATCCGTTCAGTGACATCCTTGGCATAGAAAGCGGCACGGTCAACTTCCCCCCCCAAACCAAAAACAGGATAAATGGTTATCTCAAAAAAAAGACCGTCCCTGCTGTCATCAAAAACCTGGGGATGACCTGTTTCAATGACCCTCTCAAAACGGGCCCGGCGGTTTTTCGCCACATCATCACGGAAGACATCCCAGAAAACAACACCAAAGAGAGATTCTTTACTGCGCTGAAGCCGGTCAGCCCCTTTTTCGTTAATGTTTAAAATTTTACCACTTTTATCAAGAAGTATAATCGAATCGGTAATGGCATTAAAGACCCCTTCAAGGGCCTCATTGGTTTCGATAAGAATACTGTCGAGACGCTTCTGCTCGGTAACATCACGAGAAAAAACAGAAACACCGGTCACAATGCCGCGTCCATCTATGATAGGGCTTATCTTATTATCATTCCACCGACCGTCCCGGTATTCCTCGAACCGTGCCTGCCTGGCGGTACGGATAACCTCATTAAGCTTATCCCTGCGGGCAATGGTCATGTTCGTCGCCATGCTATCCATATAATTGAGGCCCACCAGTTCTTCAGGGGTCATGTCAAGACGCCGGGCAATCGCTTCATTAACAGCAAGGACATTCCCTTCGGTATCAAAAAGGGCAATTGAATCTGAGGATGAATCAAGAATGGCTCTCAAGCGGGCAAAACTTTCCTGCAGGGCTTCTTCTGATTTTTTACGTGCCGTGATGTCACTGACGATGAGGGCAAAGTAACCTTTCTTGGGGCTGTAGACCGACACCTGAAACCATCGTTTCATAACATCGCTGTATTCTTCAAAGGAAGACGACTCACCCTTAAAAGCGGCGGCAGTATATTCAGGGAGCCGACCCCTTCCGAAACAATCCCGTGAAGAAAAAAAATCCAGGCCCCCGGTACCGGCAATTTCCTTTTCCGCGATGTCAAAAAAGGTTGCAAAGGTTTGATTTATCTCTACAAAAATAAAGTCATCTGTCTTTCCTGATGTATTTGTCTTCAATTCAAAAAAGGCAAAACCGTTTACCATATTATTAAAAAGTGAACGGTACTTTTCTTCTTCTTCCTGACGCTGCTGTTCAATGTAATGCTTATAGAAACCGATTTCCAGAACAGAGTAGAGACGCTCCCGGGTAACAGGCTTAAC
>CAZPEK010000104.1:10015-10245 GCA_964585555.1 uncultured Leptospirales bacterium
TCATGAAGATAACAGGTATATTTAACATTTCACGAATATCTTCAGAGGCGGTTATCCCATCAAAATTCCCGGCAAGAAAAATATCCATCAGTATAATGTCAGGGTGCAGGTTGCCTGCGGCTGTCAGGGCTTCTTCACCAGCCGCGACGACACCAGCCACGGTATAGCCCTCATCTTCAAGCATCCGGGTAAGAAGACGCCCGGTGACAGGATCATCTTCAGCAATAAGT
>CAZPEK010000105.1:0-10243 GCA_964585555.1 uncultured Leptospirales bacterium
GGTGGATGCCGGCTGCCATACATGAAATTTCTTTTGTACATTTCTTCAAAAAATTCTACTTTTTCCAAACGCCAAAACGTTTATCTTACAGCAAGCTTGTCTTCCTCCCCCTCTCCTTTGCCTTTATTAAAGGGGAGAGGGGGCCGGGGGGTGAGGGAAAAAGCAACGGAGACACCAGATGCATCATATCAAAAAAACATTCGCACGGGAACTGAGAAGAACTTCCACTCCGGAAGAACAAAAGGTATGGGCTCTTTTAAGAAACAGTAATTTCATGAACCTTAAGTTCAGGCGACAGCACGTACTTGAAGGTTTTGTTGTAGATTTCTATTGTCATAAACTCAGGCTGGCAATAGAAATAGACGGAAAAATTCATCTAAAACAGAAAGAATATGATGCATCGCGGCAAAGGCTGATTGAAGATAAAGAAATCACATTTATACGGATTACAAATGAAGCAATTAATCATGATACAACGATTCTATTAGATAAAATCAGAAAACTTTTTATTAGAAAACGAACCGGTTCTGCCCTCACCCCCTGACCCCCTCTCCCAGAGGTTTAGATAAAAAGACCTGAAGGGAGAGGGGGAAAAGGCAGGTGGATGCCGGCTGCCATACATGAAATTTCTTTTGTACATTTCTTCAAAAAATTTTACTTTTTCCAAACGCCAAAACGTTTATCTTACAGCAAGCTTGTCTTTCTCCCCCTCTCCTTTGCCTTTATTAAATGGGAGAGGGGGCCGGGGGGTGAGGGAAAAAGCTTCAGCTATGAAACAACGGAACGTTCCGCTACTGCTTCCTCTTCACCGGTATACCTGCCTTCAGCTCTGAGCCGTTCGATTTCCATTTTCTCAAGTTCGTTAAAGGCAATTTTACCTACTTTCGTTTTAGGGATTTCATCAATAAATTCGATTTCCCGGGGACAGCTCCACTTAATGAGGTCTTTTCGGCAATGTTCGATAATTTCCTTTTCAAGTTCAGGACCTGCCATGGAAGCGTCTTTCAAGGCGACAAAGGCCTTTACCTTTTCAACCTGCTGTTTATCAGGAACACCGATCACACAGCATTCGGCTATTGATTCATGCTTAAAAAGCTGCTCTTCCACCTGGGCTGGATAGACATTCATGCCGGAAGATTTAATCATCCGCTTCTCTCTCAGCTTAAAATAGAAAAAGCCGTCGGCATCCATGGTCGCGATATCACCGGTATGAAGCCAGACAAGGCCGTCATCATGCTTTTTCAAAACAGCCGCGGTTTCTTCAGGCTGGTCAAGGTATCCCATCATGACTGCAGGTCCGTACAGGCAGATTTCTCCTTCTTCCCCCACGGGAGCCTCTTCAGTTGTTTCCTTTGTAACAATTTTTGCCATCATATTGGGAAAGGGAATGCCTATACTTCCTTCTCTATATTCTCCAACGGGCATCGCCATGATAGCGGTTACCGCCTCAGTCAATCCGTATCCTTCAAGGAGCTTGACATTTTTTCCACCCTGCTTTTCAACGGTCCCTTCGAATCGTTCCTTGGTGTTTCGGGAAAGGGTATCAGCACCGCTGAAGCACGCATAAAGACAGCTGAGATCACTGTTTTGAAATTTTTCATTCTGAGTGAGGGCCTCATAGAGGGTCGGTACGCCGATTATAAAATTGGGTTTTTTCTTTATCATTTTCGCCGCCATGTCAGCTTCAAACATGGGGACAAGAATGCTTTTGCCACCGTTACTCAGGACCGTATTAACGCAGACACCAAGGCCGAAGCCATGAAATATCGGAAGCATGGCAAGTACATCTGAAACTTCAGGATTCATGCCGACCCAGTTGGCGCACATAAGACCTTCGGCAACAAAGTTTCGGTTAGACAGCATGATTCCCTTCGGCATGCCGGTTGTGCCGCCGCTGTAGAGAATTACCGCCAGGTCATGGGAATCAACCTCGGCGCGGAGAACCCGGGGATGCTTTTTCTTCATGACAAATTTTTTCCAGTCAACAATCATGGGGTCATTTTTCGGTATTGAAGGATTCTTTCTTCCCGCCTTGAGCCAGTAGAGACCCGAGAGATGCTTCGGCAGGTAGTCCTGCATTTTACAAATAAGCAGTTTTTCAAGGCCGGCTTTTTCGGCCGCTGCCTTGAAGGTATCGAGCCACATGTCCATGGTAAGAGCTATTTTGCTCTTGCTGACCTTAAGATAGAATTCAATCTCACTTTCAGTAGAGAGGGGATGAATCATGCTGGCAATCGCCCCGAGTTTGTTAACCGCGTAAAAGCAGACTACACCCGGAGGGGATGTGGGCATTGATATAGTGACCCGGTCGCCCTTTTTAAGTCCCAGGGCGGCAAGAGCCTCAGCGCACTCGTCTATCTGTTTTTTGAATTCTATATATGTAACTTTACTCCCCATGAAATCATAAGCAATTTCATCATAAAAATCAGCAACTGCAAGGGCAACACATTCATACATACTCAGTTCAGGAATCTTAATTTCATGGGGAACATCGCCATAATATTTCAGCCATGGTTTTTTTTCATACATTGTAAACCTCTCATATGTCTTTTATACGGTATTGCCGTTCAATGTACGGATATAGAACACTTTTGACTTAATTTGTCAAGCATTTTTATTGTACCGACTGGACGGTAAAATGAAAATGCAGTACAACTACTGCTTGACAATGTGCAGGCTGAAGTCTCCAATGCCTCTATCACCTGATATATAAAGAATCCTGATGCCACTAAAAGAAAAAATTCTCCTCAACCGTAACCTTCATATAATCTTTTCAGTTACCCTCATTGCCGTCATGGGTGTCACCACAATCGCACCGGCTTTTCCAAGCATTTCTCAAAGCCTCGGGGTCTCATCAAATGAAACGATAAAACTAATCATTTATTTCACCTTACCCGGCATTTTTCTCTCCCCGGTTATGGGAATCATGGCTGACCGTCTTGGCAGGAAACGGATACTGGCCCCTTCACTCTTTCTTTTTGCCTGTGCCGGTACAGCCTGTGCTTTCAGCCAGAATTTTCAGCTGCTTCTCTTTTTCCGCTTTCTCCAGGGCATTGGGGCAGCAGCAATATCATCCCTCAATCAGACAATTATTGGAGACATTTATGCAGGAAAAGACCGGCTCGCCGCCATGGGCTATAACGCCACAGTCCTCAGTTTTGGGACATTAGTCTATCCGGCCCTCGGCGGGGCCATTGCGCTGCTGGGATGGAACTACCCCTTTCTCCTGTCCCTGCTCGCGCTTCCCGTGGGTCTTTTTGTGCTCTTTGTCCTTGAGAGCCCGGAACCTCAATCAGAGGAGCTCATCAATTCATATTTTAAATCTGCCCTTAAAAACATGAAGTCCCTGCACCTCCTGGGCCTCTTAACGGCAAGTGTTTCCACTTTTATACTTCTCTACGGCACGGTACTCTCTTATTTTCCCTTTTTCCTTGAGAGAAACTTTCATTCCAGCTCCCTGACCATCGGGTTATTAATATCCTGCGCCTCTATAGGGACCGCCCTGGGCAGCTCAAACCTGAGACGGATCAATAAATACCTGCCGCGAAAACATATGATTCTGACAGCATTTTTTCTCTATGCCCTGGCGCTGGTGACAACAGTCTATATCCGCAGCTATGCCCTCATGTTTCTACCGATACTCTTATACGGATTTGCCAATGGCATGAATATTCCTGTAGTTCAGACCATGATTTCAGAATATGCTCCCATGGAATACCGGGGTGCCTTTATGTCTTTCAATTCCACGGTTCTCAGATTCGGACAGACAACAGGCCCCCTTATTTTCGGTCTCTGCTTTTCCCTCTGGAGTCTCCAGGGAGTATTCTTTGGGGCAATATTTTTAATTGCCTTGACAGCTCTTTTGTTGACACTGCTCATAAAAAAAGATTAAATGTAGTAATAAATAAGGGAAACTTTTAGGCTTCAGAATACCCTTCTATACTTTGTTGTGCCGCAGGAAATAACTGCGGAATTAAAACTTAATCCGCCTTAACATGCGGTTTTCTCCAGGAAAAAAAAATGAAAAAAACATTACCAGGTATCTGCTTTTTCGGCTGCGGTGATATTGCTTCACGGCATGCAAAAATCATAAAGGGACTGTATAAAGACATCCCCCTCTATTTTGCCAGCAGGGATGGGGCAAAGGCCGAAGAATTCTCCAGAAGACATAAAGGAAATGGTTTTTTCGGGTCTTATGAACAGGCCGCAGCGTCTGATTACTTTGAGATTGCCTTTATCACCACCCCTCATGCCTATCACTCAGAAATCGGCATCATGGCCGCAAAGGGAAAAAAAGATCTTATACTTGAAAAACCGGTAACCCGAAACAGCAGGGAGCTTACTTTATTGATGAAGGAAGTTAAGGCCAACGGCGTCAGGTGCACCGTTGCGGAAAATTACATGTACAAGCCTTTTCTCAAAAAAATCCGTACATACATTGAAGAGGGACAAATCGGTGATGTACTGTTTGTAGAATTAAATAAAACCAACCGGGATACCATCACCGGATGGCGTACTGACCCTGAGCTCATGGGCGGCGGCGCACTTCTCGAAGGGGGCTGTCACTGGGTCAATATACTTGTTTCCCTCGCTGGAAGTAAACCTCTCCGAACTATTGCCGTAAAGCCGCAGGTTGCCTACGAGACAACAGTTCCCTTTGAGGATTCCCTCATTGTGATGACCGAAATGGAAAATGGCGTGGCCGCCACATTAACCCATTCATGGAGAATTCCCAATCCCCTCAAGGGCATGTCCCATTCAAAAATATTCGGCACTGAGGGAGTTATAACCTTTGAAAGTAACGGACTTTATACATCACTTTACGGCAAAAAAAGAAGATTTTCATTTACTAACTTTTTTGATTTCCTCGGTTTTAAAGCGATGCATCGGGCCTTTATTGAAGATTATAGTGCCGACAGGCCCTGGTCTCCGTCCATGGACCGTATCGCCATGGAAATGAAACTGATAGAAGGGGCATACAAGTCTCTAGAAACAAAAAAGATGGAAAAAATCTAATGGAACTATTCGCGTCAGTACCCGGGAATTTAACAGCCAACACCTTCATTCTCATAGTTTCAATACTCTTTCTATGGAAGGGAGCGGGAGCGCTTGTTGAATCAGCAAGCCGTATTGCTGAAAAATTTGGGGTTTCTGACCTGGTAATAGGACTCACGGTTGTCGCCTTTGGGACATCAGCTCCTGAATTTGCAGTAACAATAAATGCCGCCCTGAATAAACAGGCTGACATTTCAGTGGGTAATATTGTCGGATCAAATATATTCAATCTCGGTTTTATCCTTGGTACGGTAGCCATATTCAAAGCCATAAAATCTAACAGAAAGCTCGTGTACCGCGACGGTATTTTCATGATTCTGGTTACCTTTCTCCTGCTCTTATTTTTCTATGACAATCAGCTGGCCCGTTATGAAGGTATAATTCTCATGTCAATTCTGGCAGGATACCTGATTTTCCTGTTCATTAACAAAGAACCTCTTGAAGATGATGAAATCCTTCATGAAGAGGCAACCTGGAAAGATGCCATCCTGCTCCCCGCCAGTATCGCTATAGTAATTGCAGGTGGCCACTTACTGGTATCAAGTGCGAGCCTGCTGGCGCGAACCGCGGGAATATCAGAATGGGTTATTGGCGTAACAATAGTTGCCGCCGGCACATCAGCCCCTGAGATGGCAACGAGTCTCGCCGCGGTAATGAAGGGACGTCACGGTATGTCTGCTGGCAACCTTATAGGAAGCGACCTTTTTAATATTCTTGGAGTTCTCGGACTCGCCGGCACTATCAATCCAATGACCATAAATCCGAATGCCTACAGTTCGCTGCTGATGCTCAGTGCTATGGTCATACTGGTGATTTTCATGCTGAGAACCGGGTGGCGGCTCTCAAGGTCAGAAGGCGTCATTCTTCTCTGTATTGGGCTGTCCCGATGGATTATGGATTTCCTGATGTGACTATAAAAACAAGCCGGTCATGATTTTTATTATTGATTTATCCAGTCAGTCATAAACAGTGTCTTATTAACTTTGTTAAGAACTTTAATTGTTGGTGAAAAACAGACATGTCGAATAATAAGCATCAATCCTTTGCTTCCAAGATTACCCCCCTTCTTGAAACCATAGAGAATGAAACCAGCCGCAACAGGGTCAAAGAGTTCTGGATTAACGACGTAGTACCATATTTCCTTGAACTTCAGGGGATTACTGAAGATCTTGAGAGGGATACTGTTGATTATAAAAGGGCCAGCCAGAAAACCATTGAAGCGACAAAGAAAGTCCTTTCCCGGGGGGCAGAAGTCGAAAAAAGCCTCAATGATCCGGAGCTTGCAATACAATTAAAAAACTATTTCAGGATTGTCGGGGCGCCCTACGGTCTCGCATCAAAAGCGGTGCGTCACGCCTTTGAAAAACCGGGTGGATATCCGGGAGATTATGAACTTCTTGAATTTATATATAATGATGTTCCAACTTCAGAAAAATTCGGATATTGCGCTGACATGGTTTTCCTGAATGACGATTACGCCAGGGCAGTACGAAGCCGAAAAGATAAAATGAAAATTATCCTGCTCTCCTTTCTTCAGGAAAAATCAAACTCCCCAAGAAATATCCTTAATATAGCATGCGGAGCATCAAGAGAGTTACGGGAAATATTTAAAGAAAATGAGGTCATACCTTCAACCCCTGTAACCTTCTCTCTTATAGATAAATCAAAAGAGGCTCTAGCCTTTTCAGAATCAACTCTTGCCAATACAGGCAAAAATATATCTTTTAAGTTTTTAAATAACAGCGTCTACGATTACCTTAAAGAACCTGAAAAATACTCAAAGCTTCTTTCTGGCCAGGACCTGATCTATTCAATCGGGCTTGCAGATTATATTCCCGCACAAGCTTTCAGTGAACAGATAAAATTCTTTTATGACCTTCTGAAACCCGGAGGGAAACTAGTTATCGCCCACAAAGATTCAAGGAATTATCTTCCCCTTACCCCTGACTGGTGGGCTGACTGGACATTCTATCTACGGGACGAAAATGAGGTCGTAAATCTGGTAAAAATGTCGGGTATAGATAATTATACCTTGACGGTGGAACGGGAAAAAAATACAAATATTATATTCTTTCTAAATATCGCAAAGGAGTAATCTGGAGACGATGTCTTTTCTTGCCATTACAGGGCTGGTTAACTTTGTCACCAGTACAATACTCGGCGTTGCTTATCTAATAAAGATAGAAAACAAGCAACTGAGATATACCACTTTTCTTGCTAACTTTGGGATAGCGGTTTTCAGTATTGGCTATCTGATGTGGCAGCTATCGACAAACCCCGATGAAGCGACCCTCTGGTTTAAAGTTCTTACCCTTGGAATAATATTTATCAATACGGTTTTTCTCCATTTTGTATTTGTTTTTGTTGGAATAGCCCGCAGGAAAAAAATTGAAATAGTTATATATTATTTAATAAGTTTGTTCTTCATCATCCTGAACATTTTTTCAATGCTCTTTACAAAGCTTGAACCAAGATTCGGTCTCGGCTACTGGCCTGATCCTGCATTCTTTTTTCATATTTACCTGGCTTACTGGTGGTGGCAGTGTATTTACGGATATGGCTGGTTGCTTCATTCCCTTCATAACTCCAAAGGCTTCTACCGTGAGCAAAACAAGTATCTCGCTGTTGCCCTTGCAATAGCATTTATTGGCGGAGCCTCAAACTGGCCCATGTGGTATAATTTTAATATACCCCCTTATGCGAACATACTGATTAGCTTATATGTTCTCATCTCAGCCTATGCAATCATCAAATTCCGCCTCATGGATATAAAGATTGTTCTAACGCGTGCAGGTATTTTTCTCTTTCTGTATACTTTCATTCTCGGGCTGCCACTGTTTCTTGGCTACAGGTATGGTTTTACTTTTAAAATATTCATGCTCCTCTTTGTTCTGGCAACTGTCGGACCGATTATCTACCAGTTTCTCCAGCGTAAGGCGGAAGATGTACTTCTCGCAAACCAGCGGAACTACCAGAACATGTTTCTTCAGGCCTCCCGGGAGTTTCTCCGCGAAAGGGATCTGGAAAAAATAATACGCATTATTGTCTATGGAGTAAAGTATCAAATAAATGTAGAGTATGCGGGTTTCTTCCTCGCAGAAAAGGATTCAGGACGTTACCGCCTTCATTTTATTAAAGGGGAGAACAACTTCCCTTCAAATTTTTCTCTCCAGAAAGATGATACATTAATTAACCTTTTAAAGGAAACCAGGCGCGTGCTCACATACAATGAGATTCCACCAGCCATCCAGGAAAAGACTGTAACACCCGCTCAACTGATTGTCCCCGCCTTTCTTGATGAAAAGCTTTTAGCTTTTCTCATCATGGGGGGGAAGTTTGATAAATCTTTTTACACTCAAGATGATATTGCTACATTTGAAATAATCGCTCACCAGTCCGCGCTGGCAATAGAAAACTGTCTCTATTTCGAAGAAAGAGAACGAGTCCAGGAGCGCCTCTTTCAAACAGAGAAGAGCGCCTTCATCGGTGGAATGGCGGAAGGAGTTGCTCACCAGATCAACAATCGGCTGAATCATTTTTCTCTAACAGCAACTGAAATGGATATGCATCTGAAACGATTTGAGACCGATGCGTTTGAAATAATCGAAAAAAACATTTCCCTTCAAACTCTCATAACTACTCTCAGGGAAATCAAAACCCAGCTTCTCGATAACGTCAAACGAACCAACGGCGTAATAAAAGGTGTACTCAATTACGCAAACCTGACACGAAGGGACGATGACACATCTGAAATATTTTTTGATGAACTGATTAACGCGGCAATTGATCTCGCCCAGGTCAAACATGAAATTGAAGATTTCCCTATTAAACTTGAAGTTGTTGGAGCTTCAAATATCATATATGGAAAAATGACCCAGCTTCTAGAATCAATATTTAATATTCTTGATAATGCCTACGAGGCTATAGAGGAAAAACGGCTTTTTAAGCTTTCAGAAAAAGATAAAAAAAAATTCAGGCCTGAAATCCAGATTAAGCTGATACAGGAAGAAAACATAAGCCGAATTGAGATTTTTGACAATGGAATAGGTATCCCGGAAGAGGACAAACCAAAGGTTTTTGCCCCTTATTACACGACAAAATCATCATACAAAACTATTTCCGGGTCAGGCATAGGACTCTACGAGGTAAACAGGTTCATAGTTGAAAAGCACCGCGGCGCCATATGGTTCGAATCAACATACATGGAAGGAACTACCTTTTATATTGAACTTCCCAGGATTTCCCAGGAACAGCCTGATCCTGGGAGCAATTCATTCTAAAATAACGAAGCAAAAAAACGGTATATTCTCTTAACCTGCTTTTCGGTTGTCCCTTCCGCGATAATCCTGAATATCGGTTCGGTGTTTGAAGACCGCAGATGAACCCAGCCTCCTGAAAAATCCTCGTGCTTTTTAAAATCAATCCGCAGCCCATCCCGGGTATCACACTTCTCTCGTCCAAAATCCTTTTTTATTTTATCAATTACCGCACTGCTGTCGATTTTTTCTGAAATCCGCACCTTCCCTTTTATCATGTAATACTCAGGAAGATCTGAAACCAGTTGAGACAGGGTCTTTTTCCTTTCGGCCATCATATCAAGAATATAACCGATGCCTGCCAGGCTGTCACGTCCCAGGTGAACCTCAGGTGAGATGACCCCTCCATTCCCTTCTCCACCAATACGGGCTCCTTTTTTTCTCATTTCATCAACAACATTTATTTCTCCCACCATGGCGCGCCTGAAGGGAGCCCCGTAGCGGGCCGCAACGTCTTCAACCGTGCGGGTAGTAGAAAGATTAACAATAACCCGTCCAACTTCGCTCTTCAGCATATGATCGGCAACCAGTGAAATGGTCATTTCTTCCCCGATAGGATGTCCCTTTTCGTCAACGATGGCAAGACGGTCAGCATCGGGATCCTGGGCAAAACCGATATCAGCCTTATGCTTTTTTACTGCAGCAGCAAGATCGGTAAGGTTCGCGGGAACCGGCTCTGATCCCCGGGGAAAAGTTCCATCAATAGTGCAATATAAAGGAATAACCCGGCATCCAAGCTTCTTGAGCAGCTCCGGTGTGATAAGGCTTCCGGCAGCATTAACAGAATCAAGGACAACGGTATATTTTTTCTTTTTTATTCGAGATACATTAACAACATCGA
Source organism: uncultured Leptospirales bacterium (assembly GCA_964585555.1). Classification (GTDB taxonomy): domain Bacteria; phylum Spirochaetota; class UBA4802; order UBA4802; family UBA5550; genus CAZHNW01. The sequence continues at coordinate 10,213 of CAZPEK010000105.1, forward strand.
GAACCTTTTTAATATGAAGGGCAAAGCCAGT
>CAZPEK010000106.1:0-10231 GCA_964585555.1 uncultured Leptospirales bacterium
GTACCTGTCAGATAAATACAGTGTGATAATTGATATTTTTGATTCGAGGAAATATCCGAAGAATTATTATGGGAAGAAGAATTCATTAGATATAATAAAAATAAGTCCTGTCAACAGCTAGGTATCCGTTAGGATACGCAAGGCATGGAGCCTGCTTTCACTGTAGAAGGACTTATTGATATTAATTTATATAAATATTGGCAAATGTCAATATATTTTTAAAGAATCATGTAATTATTTCTTTGGTACGCAGTAAACTGCGTCAGCCATCAGCAGAACATGAGTCATAACAACTTATCAGGACAAGATTCATACCACCGATATGTTAAACTATTGGCAAAAAGCGATGGGATGTCCGAGTGCCGCAATAACAGGATGTTAAAGAGCGGCCACCGGACATGCAGCGCTTTTTAATATTTTTTACAACATTTTCTTATATAAAAAATTAATGAGATCCTCAAGAACATTCAAAACATCCTGCCCCCTGTGCAATGAATAAAAGATAAAAACAAGCACCATGTAGAGAACACCGAACAGGGGAAACAAAACAGACTGATTGTTCTTTAAACTGTCTAATAGTTTTTTTTGTTGTTCTTCAGTCATTCTGGTATAGATAAAACTTTTAAATCCCAGGAACAGTATACCAAAAACAAATGAAAGAATAAATGACACGGCCAGTATTGTTTTAATTTTTTTGAAATCCATGTCCTGCAGTCCTGTTCTATTTGGATATTTAGTAAACTGCTCCGGCATTCAACCACCTTATGAGGCACAATGAGTCTTTATGGCAGCTGTTTTATGCCACCGATACGTTAAACTATTGACAAAAAACACCGGATATGCAACGCTTTTTTTTATTTTCCCCCCAAATATAACTTTTCCTTGTCCCGGCAGGGAAGGAAATTTTTCTCATTCTCTCCCCCTCGGGCCAGGCCCCGTTTTGAGTAAAACCCTGAATACCTTAAAAAACACTTGCAATATAATCATCTATATAGATCATTGACAGTGAGAGTGGGCGACCACTCTCTTTTTTGTACGAACAAAGCGCCTGTTTATAAGAAGAGTCTGTAAGGGTAAAATGGTAAAAGATGAAATTATCGAGCTGATTGAACAATCAGCAGGAGATCTCGGTTTCAGCGTGTATGAATACGGTCTTACTGTCAGGGGTGAAAACACCCATATTGCGGTAAAACTGGATGCACTTGAGGGCATTACTCTTGAGAATTGCGAGGATTACAGCCGGGAACTTTCAAGTCGTCTGGATGTGGCAGAACTGGTGCCGAATTATACTCTTGAAGTTTCGTCTCCGGGGCTTGATCGAAAGCTGCAGGGTAAAGATGACTTTATCCGTTTTCTTAAGGCACCGGTAAAGATTGTTATGGAGCTTGAAGACAAGCGTGATACGATTAAGGGATCTCTTCTTGAGGTGACTGAAGAGGGATTGAGAGTTGATGGCGAACGGGGAGAAATCGAAATCTCCTTTGATCAGATCGTACAGGCTAATCTTGATTATTAAGTGGATGAAAGAAGATGAGCAATAATTTTTTTGAAGCATTGCATCAAATTGCAAATGACAAGGGAATTCCCCGTGAAGAGATTGAAAATATCGTGGAATCCGCCATGCTTTCTGCTTTTAAAAAGCAGTACGGCACTATTGAGAATGCCGAGGTGGTCTTTGACCGCGACAAGAATACCGTAATGGTAGTTTCCAAAAAGATGGTGGTCAACCGGCCTACCAACCCTGCAGAAGAAATTGCCTATGATGAGGCGGTAAAGATTAAAAAGGACGTTGAACTGGGGGAAGATATCCAGGTAAAAGAAAATCCCCTTCTGTCCTTTGGTCGGATTGCCGCTCAAACAGCAAAACAGGTCATTATTCAGAAGATCAAAGAAGCTGAAAAGAATATAATTTACGATGAATTCAAGGAAAAGGAAGGAGAACTGATCAACGGTTACCTTCAGCGGCGGAGCCGTGACGCCCTCTATGTTGAGCTTGGACGTACCGAAGGAGTCCTTCCTGCGAGGGAGCAGTCTCCCCTTGAACATTACAAGACTGGTGACCGGATTAAGGCGTTGATTCTTAAGGTGCAGAAAGTTGCCAAGGGACCCAGTATTATTCTTTCACGGGCCCATCCAATTTTTATTGAAAAGCTTTTTGAAATGGAAATTCCGGAGATCTACGACAATGTTGTAGAAATCGTCAAGGTGGTCAGGGAGCCCGGCCTGAGAACGAAGGTTGCCGTATCCAGTGACCGTGATGATGTTGATTCTGTCGGCGCCTGTGTCGGTATGCGGGGAATCCGGATACAGTCAATTGTACGGGAACTTGAAGGCGAAAAGATAGACGTTGTTGAGTGGTTTGATGACCGGAAGGTTATGGCGGCTAATGCCCTTATTCCCGCAAAGGCAAAGGAAATTGTTGAAACCGGCAGCGGCGGCGTAATTGCGGTTGTTGAAAATGACCATTACTCTTTTGCTGTTGGAAAAAGTGGTCACAATGTAAAACTCGCATCAAGACTCTGCGGGTTTGAAATTGATATTAAAACTGAAGATCAGTACAGGGAATTTCTTAATTCCAGTGAGTCGCGATCGATGGTTGAACAGCTCTTTTCAAGTACTGCTGACGATGAGACACCCCTTGATGAGCTGTCTGAAATTGATGGACGCACAAAGTCGCTTCTCGAAGCGGGTGGTGTATTCTCAGTTGAAGATCTTGTCGAGAAGTCTTATGATGAGTTGATTGAAATTGACGGTATCGGGGAGAAGACAGCCCAGAAGATACTCGACATTATTGCCGAGGCTGTTGATTTCGAAGAAGAAGACGATGATGACGATTATGATGAAGATGATGAAGATATAGAGGATTCTGATTCAGAAGAGGCTGACAAAAATTCAGGGGAAGAGGAAGTAAACGAAGAACCTGAAGAGACTGAAGAAGAAAGTACAGAAGAAGCCGAAACGGCTGAAAAAGAAGAATAAAGGTTCAAGAGACGTTCTGTTTCTGATGTAATTTTTTATTTCAGTGTTACAGAACTGGTATACAAGAAGGAAAAACTAACCTGTCTGTTCTAAGGGAAAGTTTTCCTTTATCTAACTGTAAAAAGGTATTTGGTATTTCATGAAGGCTAATGATATTGCAACGCGTAACCATATTTCTGTTGATGACGTTCTTGAGGTGTGTAAAGATCTGGGAATTCCCTGTAATGATGGTGAATTTGATGTCTCCGATCAGGATGTCTTTCTTATTGAAAAAAAGATTGAAGTGATCAAGACCAAGAAAGCCCAGAAAATTGACAAAATGCGCAAGGGTAAGAAAATTAAACTGAAGCGCAAGGTTCATGCTTCTCAGGATGTGAAACAGGCAAGTGGTGACACTACTCAGCCGGGAAGCAGACCAAAAACTCCACGTAAACCAGGCAAGCTGACTCCTGCTGAAGCAGCTAAAGAAGCGGCAGAACGGACAACAGTAGAAGAAGCTAAAAAGAGAGAAGCCGCCATCGCCCGAAGAACTGAAGCTGAAAAGAAAAAACAGCAGGATGAAAAGAAGGCGAAGGAACAGCGTCCAAAGCAGAAAGTCCCTGAAAAGAAAACTGCTCCTTCCAGGGGAAGACCTGATAAGCCGACAACGAAAAAGCCTGCCGAGACCCCTGCCGGAGCCGCCCCCGCAACTGATGATAAGGGACGGAAAAAGGATAAGGATAAAGATAAGGATAAGGGCAGGGACAGCAGAAAGAAGTATCAGAAAAAAGATAAATATGAAGAAAAGCGTATTGATCATAGAAGAAAACATGCACCGCCTGTTAAAAAAGAGGCTGTCACTCCCGATGAAATCAGCATAACTGAGAATGTAACCGTTGGTGAACTGGCGAAAAAGCTGAATGTCAAGGCCAGTGAAGTTATCGCAAAGCTGATGAAAATGGGCGAGATGGTTACAATTAACCAGTCAATCGATGCTGATACGGCAACCCTTCTTGCTGATGAATATAGTACTAAAGTCAATGTTGTTTCTCTCTATGATGATACGATTATCAAACAGGACCAGGAAGACCGACCGGAAGATCATGTTGAACGGTATCCCGTTGTAACTGTTATGGGTCATGTTGACCATGGTAAAACGAAGCTTCTTGATGCTATTCGTGAAGCCAATGTTGTTGACTCAGAGCATGGCGGTATTACCCAGCATATTGGCGCCTACCAGGTTCAGGTTAAGGATAAGAAAATTACTTTTCTTGATACTCCTGGACACGCGGCCTTTACTACAATGCGTGCACGGGGTGCCCAGGTTACTGATATTGTTATCCTGGTTGTAGCTGCAAATGACGGGGTTATGCCCCAGACCATTGAAGCAATACACCATGCAAAGGCTGCTGGTGTGCCGATTATTGTAGCAATAAACAAGATCGACCTTGAAGATGCCAATCTGCAGAAAGTCAGAACAGAACTTTCAAGCTATGAGCTGATACCTGAAGAATGGGGCGGAACAACCCTTTTCGCGGAAATCAGTGCCAAGCAGAAAATAAATATTGATGGGCTTCTTGATCTTGTCTTGATTCAGTCAGAAATGCTTGAACTCAAGGCTAATTCAAAGATTTATGCCCAGGGTGTTGTTATTGAAGCGCGCCTTGATTCAGGTCGCGGCCCCGTTGCCACCCTGCTGGTTCAGCAGGGTGTACTGAAAGTGGGAGACCCCTTCGTTGTTGGACATTTTGGCGGGCGGGTACGGGCGATGTTTAATGACCTCGGTGAACCAATTGAAGAAGCAGGCCCCTCAACACCGGTTGAACTTCTGGGTCTTGACGGCGTGCCGGGTGCGGGAGATCCTTTTGAGCAGGTTGCCTCAGAGCGTATCGCTAAACAGATTTCTCAGAAGCGTCTTGAGTACCGGAGAATTGAATCAGCCAAGAAGGTGCGGAAGGTTACCCTTGAATCCCTCAACGATATGATTCGTGAAGGCGAGGTTCAGGAGCTTTGTATTATTGTAAAAGCTGACGTGGATGGATCAGCCCAGGCCCTTGCGGAATCTCTTGAAAAACTTTCTAATGATGAAATTAGAGTAAATGTAATCCATACAGCTACAGGCGGTATCAACGAATCAGATGTTATGCTGGCTTCAGCATCGAATGCCGTTATTATTGGATACCATGTACGGCCCACCGGCAGGGTTTCTGAGGTTGCTGAAAGAGAAAATGTATCCATTAAGTTTTATAATATTATTTTTGAGGCAACTGATGATATCAGGGCTGCAATGGAAGGGATGCTCTCCCCCGATATCAAAGAAGAAATTCTTGGATCAGGAGAAGTGCGACAGATTTTCAAGGTATCCAAAGTCGGTACCATTGCGGGATCCTTTCTCAATACGGGCCGCATAAAAAGAACTTCAAAAATTCGTTTAGTCAGGGATGGCATTGTAATCTTTGATGGAGCACTGGCCTCTCTGAAGCGTTTTAAAGATGATACCTCTGAAGTTGAGGCGGGACAGGAATTTGGTTTCAGCCTGGTAAATTATAATGACGTGAAGGAAGGCGATTCTTTTGAAGCCTATGAGCTTGTTGAGATTGCCAAGACCCTCGACTAGCAGGCAGGCTTTTTAGACCGTAGAGCATTATGGCATATAGAAAAGATAAACTTGAAGAGCTTATCCGACGGATTGTTTCGGAAATTATTATTTCTGAACTTAAAGATCCGAGGGTCGGTTTTATTACCGTGACAAAGGTAGAACTGAACCGTGATTTTTCTGAAGTGGAAGTCGGCGTGTCTGTTCTGGGTACCCCAAAAGAGATGCGTAAATCTATTGAAGGGCTTCGTTCGGCAACAGGCTATGTACAGCATCGCCTGGGAAAGGAAGTTCACCTGCGTCATGTCCCCCATGTTAAATTTTCTCTCGACGGATCTGTGGCAGAGGGAGTCCGCATGGTGGAATTGATAGACAGTCTTGAAAAGTCAAAAGATCACTCCGATGATGAAGATCCAGAGGAATAGTTTCTCGATCTTTTTTGTGCAGGCATAATAGAGAAAACTGAAGATTTTGAAGACTGCAAAATTTGCAAATAATATTCTTTTAGTTGATAAACCCGAAGGGCTCACTTCCTTCGAAGTGGTTAAAGGGGTGAAAAGGATTGCCGGAACCCGTAAAGTCGGGCATTCAGGTACCCTTGACCGTTTTGCTTCAGGTCTACTGGTTATATGTACGGGGAAAATGACCAGGCTGACTCAGTATTTTCTGGAAAGCGATAAACGCTACCGGGCGGTCATTCAGCTCGGTATCTCAACCGAGACTGATGATTTTGAAGGGGAAGTTATTCGAAAGGGCTCCTTTGAAGCTTTAACCGCTGACGAGGTTGCCCGCGGGCTGAATAGCTTCCTCGGAGCAATAGAACAACTTCCCCCCCAATACTCTGCCCTTAAGGTGCAGGGGAAACGGGCCTCTGACCGTGTTAGAAAGGGGGAAGAGGTGACCTTAAAGCCCCGGCAGGTTTCGATTCATGAAATTGAGTTTATCGGGTATGATTCAGAAAAGGGGCAGGTTGAATGCGAAATAGCCTGTTCTAAAGGGACCTATATCCGGTCTATCGCCCGCGATCTGGGTGAAAAACTGGGATGTGGTGCCTATCTTTCGGTTTTGCGGCGTCTGCAGTCGGGACACTTTTCAGTTGATCGGGCCGCCACACTTGAAGAGCTCGAGACTTTTGATGCCCGGGGTTCTGAAAGCGGGGATTTCAGTATTTCTCCCCTGGAGGCCCTGGGGGATTTCAGCATGCTGACGGTATCGGAAGATGCGGCACGGCGTATCTCAACGGGAGCTTTTTTCCAGCGCGACGAGGTGATTTGCCTTGAAAAAAAGGAGAAAAATTCCTATGTTATTGTTGATGAAAAGAAAAATTTAATTGCAATAGCGGATATAGATATTGATAAATGGCACATAAATTATCGGAACGTGTTGAGTTCTGGTAATAAAGAGCACATATAAACTTTTAAGTAGAAAATCCTTCGCCATAGGAATAGATGAACAGACGTAAATATCAGTAGTGTAACAGGAGGAATAAATACCTGATATGGATGCAAAAATTGAGATTATAGAAAAGCACAAGCTTCACGACAAGGATACGGGATCACCGGAAGTTCAGATCGCAATTCTTACAGAAAGAATTAATCATCTGACTGAACACTTTAAGATTCACAAAAAAGATCATCATTCACGACGAGGCCTTCTTAAAATGGTTGGACAGCGTCGGAATCTTCTTGGTTACCTGAAAAAGAAAGATCTTGAACGTTACAGAAGCTTGATTAAGACCCTCGGCCTCCGTCGCTAAGACGGACCGGGGATTTAAAGGGCCTTCCACGGGTGCCTCTCCAGATTAATCAGGAACGGGCGATCGGTTGTCAGGATATAGGAGCCAGAAATCCGCATAAATACGCTTTGTGCTGATTTCTGACTTCTGAATTCTGACAGCAACGGCAATTTTGCTGGTCCTGTGGAAGCGTCTCTAAAATAAAAGAGAGGTTTAACCATGAGTATTGACAAAAGTATTCAAGTGGGAAAGAGCGAGCTGTCCTTTAGTGCCGGTTATCTGGCCAAACAGGCTGACGGCGCGGTTACTGTTTCCTACGGAGAAACAGTTGTTTTTGCAACCGCTGTTGCTGCACGAAGCTTACGGGAAGGACAGGACTTCTTCCCCCTTACAGTAGACTATCGTGAAAAATTTTACGCAGCGGGGAAAATTCCCGGCGGCTTTATTAAAAGAGAATCACGTCCCAGTGACCGTGAGACCCTTACCTGTCGTCTGACTGACCGCCCCCTTCGTCCCCTTTTTCCCAAGGATTTTCTTTATGAAGTACAGATTATTATTTATGTACTTTCCCATGACAAGACAAATCAGCCTGACGTTCTGGCTATAAACGCTGCATCTGCCGCCCTTTCAATTTCCGGCATGCCTTTTAAAGGCCCTGTTGGCGCTGTTCGCGCAGGACGCGTTCACGGTGAATGGGTTGTTAACCCGACCTTCGCGGAAGCAGAAAAGTCTGATATCGACGTCATTGTAGCGGGTACAAAAAGTGCCGTTACCATGATCGAGGGTTCAGCAAAAAATGTTTCTGAAGAAGATATGCTTAAAGCAGTAGAATTTGCCCATGAGGAAATTAAAAAAATCTGTGTGGCCCAGGAGGAGTTTGCCGCTAGTTTTAACAAGCCCCCTCTTGAGTATACACCAGCAGCAACTGATGAAGCTTTTAAAGCTGAATTAAAAGAGAAGTACTACAGTCAAATTGAAGACCTGACAAAAATTCTTGATAAGAAAGATCGTGAAAACGGCTTTAAAGCTATTGTTACTCAGGCACGGGAAGAACTTGCTGAAAAATATCCCGATTCAATCAACCAGGCCTGGGAAATTCTTGATCATTTCGACGGCGAAGTGGTTAGAAAGCGTATCCTCGAAGAGGGCACCCGGGCAGACGGCAGGGGCCTGAAGGATATTCGTCCCATCGATATTATAACCGGAAATCTTCCCCGGGCCCATGGCTCGGCGGTATTTACCCGGGGACAGACTCAGGTCCTGTCGGTAGTTACCCTGGGAGCAGCCAGTCTCAGTCTCTCGGTGTAACAACCCTGGGAAGCGTTCAGGATGCTCAGCGTCTTGATAATCTTGAAGGCGATGCTCATAAGCGTTTCATGCTTCACTATCACTTCCCTCCCTTCTGTGTTGGAGAAACAGGAAGAACCGGTGGTGTAGGCCGTCGTGAAATCGGCCATGGAATGCTCGCTGAACGGGCGCTTGAGTATGTTATTCCCGATCAGGAAGACTTCCCCTATACAATACGCCAGGTGTCTGAGGTGCTTGAGTCTAATGGATCATCTTCAATGGCAACAGTCTGTTCGGGATCTCTTGCCATGTTTCAGGCCGGTATTCCCCTGAAGGCAGCTGTAGCGGGTATCGCCATGGGACTGGTTATGGAAGGTGAAAAGTTTTCCGTCCTCAGCGACATCCTTGGTCTTGAAGATCACCTTGGCGACATGGACTTTAAGGTTGCCGGAACCACTGAAGGTATTACCGCTTTTCAGCTTGATATAAAGATTGAAGGCATTACCACAGAAATTATGCGGGTGGCCCTTGAGCAGGCCCGTGAGGGACGTCTTCACATTCTTGGAATAATGAATGAAGCAATGTCTGCTCCTTCGACTGAACTTTCTCACTGGGCTCCGAAGATGAAGAGTATAAAGATTCCTGTTGAAAAAATCGGTGAAGTTATCGGGCCGGGCGGCAAGATAATCAAAAAGATTATCGAAGTGAGCGGTGCGGATGTCAATGTTGCCGATGACGGAACGGTAACCGCAAGTTCTGATAACATGGAATCTATCACCAATGCCTTGAATTATATTGAGGGATTGACCAGTACAGTGAAGATCGGAACCACCTACGAAGCGACGGTTAAGAAAATAGTAGAATTCGGTGCCTTTGTTGAATTTCTTCCTGGAAAGGAAGGCCTTGTTCATATCTCAAACCTTTCAAAGGAGAGAGTACGTTCTGTAGAGGATGTTCTCAGCCTGGGAGATAAGGTCAATGTAAAGGTCATCAAGGTTGACAAGCAGGGACGAGTTGATCTGAGTATTAAGGCTACTCAGGAATAAGCACCTGCTGCCGAATGATTACAAAGTATATACAGCAGAACGGGCTCACGGTTCTCCTTGAGCCTGTCTCCAGTGTTGCCTCTGTTTCTGTCGGTTTGTGGCTTAAAACCGGCTCTCGAATGGAACGACCCGATCAATATGGATATGCTCATTTTGTTGAGCATATGCTTTTTAAGGGAACTGAACAGTATTCTGCTCAGGATATCGCCCGTCATATTGACCGGGTAGGGGGCCAGCATAATGCTGCTACCAACCGGGAATATACCTGCTACTATATCAATGTTATTTCTGATCACCTTGATCTTGCCGTTAAAATTCTCGCGGATATGTATTATAATTCCCTTCTTGATGCCAATGAACTTGAAAAGGAGAAAAATGTCATCCTTGAAGAAATCAGGATGTATGATGATACGCCCGATGAATTGATACATGATATTTTTCTTGAGAAAATGCTTGAGGGGCATACCCTGAGTCATTCTATTCTCGGCTCCTCAGAAGGCATCGGCGCAACTTCCCGTGATTCTCTGAATGAATTTTACCGGAACCAGTACCGTGATGATCGGCCGCTAATTGCGGCTATTGATTTTTTAGTTAAGGAATATCAATAAT
>CAZPEK010000107.1:0-7692 GCA_964585555.1 uncultured Leptospirales bacterium
CTGATCAAGCTTGTTCTGGGGCATGCGCTGGTTGGTGGTGCCGGAGTTTGTTAAATATCTAAACCCGGGATAATCGCGATTATACCGGACTCCCTGTTATATGGATATTACCATAATATCTGTTGAAATCACTGATAAACATATGTACTCATATAGTAAGTGATTTTTTCAAATTATAGATGGCAGGAGGTCATAATGATAAAATGGGTACTCTTCTTAATTCCCCTTTTAATGCTGGAGGGCTGTACCGTGCTAGGAATCAGAAATTTTGAAATTCTTTCATACAAGACTTTATTAAAAGAAAAAAATTTCGAAGTTCGTGTCTATGATGATTACCTCGTAGCCGCAGTTGAGGGAAACAATAACTATAAAGACAGTTCAAGATCATCCTTCGGGTTGTTATTCAAATACATTTCGGGAAACAATGTTCCCGGAGAAAAAATTGCAATGACCTCTCCCGTTCTTCAAAAGGAAAAAAAGGAGAAAATTAAAATGACAGCACCTGTCTTTCAGAACAGAGCAGGAGACAAATGGGAGATGTCCTTCGTGCTGCCTTCAAAATATAATCTTAAGAATGTACCGGTGCCCTCTGACCCCAGGGTTGTAATAAAACAGATAAAGAACAGGAAAGTGGTGGCAGTCCGATACAGCGGGACTTTAAAGTCAGAAAATATCAAGGAGTACACTTCAAAACTACTAAAATGGGCAGACAATAAGGGCTACCGGATAAAGGGCATCCCATATTCGGCGGGATATGACCCGCCGTGGACCATCCCCTGTTTGCGCAGAAATGAGGTTCTGGTTGAAATCAAATAAGACCGGCCTGTGAAGACCGGTGCTTTTTGCCACTATTTTAACACTTCAGCTTCGCTCAGTACAGGCATTCCAGTTTCATGGTGCAGCTGGTGATAAAACTTGCTATAGGGCATGTGCCTGCTGGTGGTACCGCTTTTTGCAAAGTATCAAATATTGAAAACTTTACTTCAAGAAGGATGAAAAGGAAGAATCAGGAGAGGGCGGCTTTTTTCAGAACCGCAACATTGTTATTCACTGTACCAGCCTTAAAGGGATCGCCCTTAAACGCAGCGCCCCCGGCCACAAGAATACCAGCCCCGGCATCGACGATACTTTTAATGTTGTCGTTATTGACGCCCCCGTCTACCTGGATGATAAGATCATTTTGTCCCTGGCTGGCGGCAAAGTCGGCAAGTTTTTTAATGCGTCCCAGGGCTTCCGGCATGAACTTCTGGCCATAGAATCCCGGGTCTACTGACATGATAAGCACCATGTCAGCATAGGGAAGAATATCAAAGACTGATTCAACTGGTGTGGCGGGGTTAATGGTTATGCCTGCCCTGGGACCCGCATCTTTTATCTCCCTGAGAAGACGGGCGGGGAAACGGGTTGCCTCGTAATGGAAGGTAACACACCACGGCTCAAGGGCCAGGTATCGGTCCATCGTATCCTCGGGCCTTTCTATCATCAGGTGAATATCAAGAGGAATTGCAGAATGCTTTTTGAGCCCCCCGATATAGGCGGGACCAAAGGTCATATTGGGAACAAAATGTCCATCCATCACGTCAATGTGAAGAAGATCTATCACGGCAGGATCAAAGGTTTCGACGATCTCTCCCATGCGGGAAAGGTCTGCCGCGATTATTGACGGTGATATGGATATATTTTTTGTCATGATGCTATTCTACAGATACACCCATGGAGTGTACCGCTTTTTTATTCGCGGTGATGGAGATTCGCGCATTGCCGGTTCGAAGAAAAACGAACTGAATCGTCTGTCCCGCTTTCATCGGTTTGCTGAATCGAATCCTTCGTGCTGCATCATCTTCTATCAGGGCTTCGTAGAGTCCCGCTGGCTTTCCAGCAGGTATTTTGAATACCACTTTTTCATAGGCCCGGTAGGGGTGTTCTTTCAGGGGATACCAGGCTACCCGGAGTGTTACCGTTCCCTGAGCCTTCAGGGGGCTCAGTTTGCCTGGGGTCTGTGAACTGATGGTGCCGGATTTTGTTTTGTCCCAGGTTTGTACGATTTCTTCATTGATATAAACGCCCTTGGCAGCAATCAGGTCATAGCAGAGGTCAATTGACTGGCCGGTGACATCGGGCATTTTCACATCTGCCTTGACTTTTCCCGAAGAGACCAGGAGATTTACTTTCTGGTCAGGCTTTATGCGTTCGCCTGCTGCGGGACTGTGGGCAATAATTATATTATCGGCGGTTTTCTCTGAAGGCACATAAGAGATCACCCCGGGAAAAATATGGAATGACCGGCCGTGATAGTGGAGATTTTCCAGTGCATTAACGGCAATTGGAAGGCTTTTGCCCACCAGGTTGGGGATTTCAATACTGTAGCCGCTTCGGCTGACTTCAAGACGAAGGGTGCTGTTGCTGGCAACCAGGGTATTCCCCTCGGGGGACTGTTTGAGAATCAGACCGTTATCCAGGTCGTAGACATCTCTGAAGGTGATGTCAGGCTTGAGATCCTTTCGGATGATGCTGTTGTAGACATCGACGAATTTTTTTCCTGTTACCTCGGGAACCCTTGTTTTTCCTGAAGGACCGGTGAGTATAATCATCATAATTGTTGAAATGATGAGAAAAATTGTAAAACCGATAAAATAAAGAAGAGCAACTCTTCCGTATCCTTCGAGAAATTTGAATTTTGATGTGCCTGTTTCCTGTTCTTTCATAGTTGACCGTTTTATGCTGAGATTTCGTAAACTTCCTTTACAATATCTTTTAAAAAGCTCTTTGGACAGCGATTTTGTCAATAAAAATCGAAATTTGTTAAAAAAAAAGAATTTTCCTTATTAGAGGCGACACCCAAAAAGGAGAACACGCCGATTTAAGAATACATGAATATATACCGGATCCACGGGCCCCCGGCTTAAGGAACCTGGCAATTGTAACCGGTACGGCAGTTTCGCCACCCCGAAGGGGGTTGAAAAGCTTATATACCCCCTCCGGGGGTGGCCGACGGGAAATAGTGGATCATAATAAATGTCCATCGGCCGGGGGCCGGCCAGATTCGCTAAAGAAAAACTTCTTTATTCTCGACAATTAAAGGAAGAACCGATTATATCGGATAACTATAGACTTGACGGATCAAGACACTTCATTAATGTATAAATTACTTTTCAGATATATGCAGCAGAGAGATGGTTCATGAGTGACGAAATAAGAATTCTCCTGACCGGAGATATTCACCTCGGGGCGGAACAGTCACCGGTTCCCCCTTTGATGCGCGTGAATACCTTTAAAAAAATTACCTCCCTTGCAAGGGAGCATGATCTGCTGCTTATTGCCGGCGATCTTCTCGATTCGCCGGTCATTGATAGCGGGCTTTTTGAACTTATCAGCAATGAGTTTAAGGCCGTGAGGTCCGCGGGTACCGAGGTGATATTGAGCCCCGGGAAAGGGGAGCTGCTTCCCAATGGTGTGGTGGCCGATGTGCTTAAAAGTATTGGCTGCTCGGCGGTCTTTGATAATCCTGTCTATTCTGAGCCCTTTGTTTTTAAAAAGAATGGGCAGGAAGTTTTTATCTACGGAAAGCCGGCGCCTGTTGCCCTTGAGACGCTGAAGGTTCACCGGGAACAGGAAGAGGGCTTTCATATCGGTCTTTACTATATTGATTTTTCAATGGAAAAAAATCGCTCTCTGGTAAAGGGGGGCACCTTTGACTTTTTTGCCATGGGAAGCATGCATAATTTTAGAATGTTCAAGGTCCATGACCGGATCATCGGGGTCTACCCGGGAAGTCCTGAAGCCTGTGATCTTACTGAATCAGGTGAACGCTATGTTGTATCAATGCAGGTTCTTGGAAATACGATTCAGAGCATTAAGCGTCTTTCCGTAAATTCTGTCAGGCTGAAGAATGAGCTGGTTGACTGCAGCGCCTATGGTGAAATCGAATCGCTTTTTGAGGATATTTCCAGGAAGGCGACGAAAAGAGAATTGCTGAAGATTACCCTTGAGGGAAACCGGGATTTTGCCCTTACCGATGATTTTACCGAAAAGCTGAAGGCGAAATATTATGATGTTATATTTGAGGATGTATCTCTTCCGACCTTTGATTCATTTTATGAACAGTTCTGCGGAGAGGAATCAATCCGGGGAGAGACTTTTAGAATTTTGAAAGAGCGTATGGCCAACAGGGAAGATGACGGAGATATCCCCTCTGATTCAATCAGGATGATGTTAAAAAAACTGATCGACGGCGGCATTGATGATGTGGAGGAGTGGTTGTGCGATATGTCAAATGCGTAACAACTAAACCGGGGCTCTTCGAAAACAGCAGCCTTGATTTTTCCTCCGCCGTCACCATCGTAAATGGAAAAAACGGTTCGGGAAAAAGTTTTATGGCCCGCTGTCTCATTGAATCTATCTGGAAGTCTATTGAATCGCCGCGGCTTCTCTGGAATACCGCCTGGGATTCGATGTTTTTTGACGTTTCAATAAACCTGATTAACGGGAGCGGAGGGGATCACCGGTACCGTTTTACCCATAATGGTCAGCGTTTTTCCATTGCCTCGGAGAATGGGACTACCACTGAGTTGATTTCCCATGACGGGGAAGATAAGCTCGATCTGGCCGGTGAGCTTTCTAAAATTGAGAAAGGAAGTCAACTGATCCGTTTCTGGCATAACATTGACCTTACTTCCTTTATAAACTGTTCTTTTGTTCCTTCTCCTTCTGATCTTGAGAGTGAGGAAGTTCTTCATTTTGATACTATTAAGAAACTGATCCTTTCTGATACAAGCGGTTTTTACGAACTTTCAGGTCAACTGAAAAAGCGTATTGGTCCTGATGCCGATGAGGGGAAACTGACCCTTCTCATTATCGAGACCACCCAGGAACTGAAGGAGCTGCAGAAACAGATCGAGCTTATTCGAATCAAGGATATGAGGTCCTTGAAACTTGAAAAGGAACTCCAGCTGATTCGTGATGAACAGAAGAAGCTGAGGCAGCAGCAGAAGGCCTATGAAAATGATATCACACGTCTCAGGACAATTACACAGCATCTTGAAAGGGGAGAAGAACTCTACCATAATCTTGAAAACATAAAGGAAGAGGTCAACAGGGAGCAGGTGAACAGCAAGGCGGTATGGGAGATTACTGAAGAGATAAAGACCATGTACCCCCAGTTTGAGTCTCTTTATATTCCCGATGACAGTAATCTTGACCGCCTCCAGGAACTTTACCGGGAAATCAGAAATCTTAATGAATCCATCGATTCTTTTTTTACCCGGCGGGAACGAAAGCGCGTGAGAATTCGGAGAATCGCAACGGGTTTCAATATTGCCGCGGTCATTGCCGCGGGGACCATTATTTATAAGAACGGTTTTTTGTTTGAAAAGGATATCGTGCTCCTTGCCTCGATACTCGGGACAGCATTGTTTTTTTCCCCGGTTTCACTGATTTATACATTTTTTTCGACCAGGAATAAAAAACTGAATAAATTGAAGGAAGAAAGAAACGAACTGGAAAAGCGTCTGAAAAGTCTTCTCAAGGAGAGCAACCTGGTACTTGAAGACTACAAGATGAGTGAGCTTTTTGAGTTTCTTCTTCAATATTTTGAAGATTACATTGAGTATATTGAGCGGGTTCGGGAGCGGGACGAAACAGAGGAAAGACTCCTTGACAAAAAAGAGCTGAAAGGCCTGAAGGAAAAATTGAAAGAGCTCGATGGCGCGGAAAAGGATCTGAAGAAAAAAATTCAGTCTGAAATAGAGTCCCTCGAGACCATGGATCCGGTAGGACAGGATAATGAAATTGTTGAGATCGCAATAAAGAAGCTGACAAAGGCGGGAGAGCGTCTCGAAGGAGAAATTACGATAAAAGAAAAGGTTGCTGAGCGTATAACCAGGGAAATCTCCCGGGAGCCGGGAGATGGAACAGATATAAAGAATTTAGAAGAGAAAGCCGCTGCTGTTGAGGTGAAGCTTGCTGCTCTGAATGACCGGGCACGGGCGGTAAAGCTGGTAATTGAGACCCTTAATGAAGCGGTTCTGAGAAGGGAGCAGCAGCAGATAGCCGGACTGGTTTCCTCTGCCCTGGAGCGTTTTCATGATATTACAGGAGAGCAGTACAAGTCTACTGTCGATGACCATGATGTAAAGGAGTTGATTGTGGGTAATGGAATTACCGGTGAAATGAATCCCGCAGTTGCCCACGCCCTTATCCTGTCGGTGAAACTTTCCCTTTCAGAATTCATGCCGGAAACCCTCGTATCTCTGCCATTAATTATTGACGACCCCTTTCTTTTCATGGATGATGACCGAACAGAAAAATTAAAAAATCAAATCAATGATATTGCCATGAAGCGCCAGGTTATTATCTTTACCCATAAGAGTGATGTGGCGTCATGGGGCACCTTAATTAAATTGTAAAAAAAATGGATAATTCCGGACAGCTGACATTTTCAGATGACCCCCTTCTGAACAGAAGCAATGATATCTTTTTGATGATTCAAGAGGGTAATTTCATCGAGGCGGTAGAAAACCTTGATGAACTGTTGAATATTAATCCTGATTACCCGGGGCTCAATGAAGCCTACCGTACCGCTAAATTCTGGAATAACCGTATTATTGAGCTTAATTCCCTCCCTGAAGGACGGCACACTGCGGATTTTCTTATGGCCCAGTGGAAAGAATATGATGATTATGCCGCTGAGAAGGATATGCTCTCCTCGTCGGCATATAAAGCGGTGATGCTTCATGTCTTTTACCGCGCCGCAGAGCAGTATCGCATTGCCTTTATGAAAGAGGACAACCCCTCGGTTAATTTTGATCTTCTCATTAATCTGGGTGACTGCTTTCTCCGCCTGGGTGAATACCAGAAGACCGTTGAGACCCTTGAATACGCAAGCCGTTCATATAACAGCAATGCCCGGCTTCTTTCTAACCTGGGAGACGTGACAAAAAGCCTCTGGTATTTCAGGGAAGCTTTTTTCCTCGAGCCGAAAGATATTGACCTTGAGCGGATAGAGGCTCTTCCGGTAAAGGAACTGGTGACCATTGTAAAGGAAGAACAGAAAGATTTTCCTGATATTCGTGAATGGATTCCCGTGTACGGGTTTCTTCGGGATATTTTTTACGTCAGAAGAAATCTCCAGGAACGGAATATTGAAACAATTAAAGAAGAAATATACACTCTGGAAGTCAGCTATCAGCAGATGAACAGAGACCAGATTGCCGAATCAAACACGGTTCCCCGCCTGGTGACCCGGTATCTCTGGCTCTATGATTATTATGAATTTCAGAATTATGATTTTGATCACCTTTCCCAGATTCGGGACCGTCTTATTCAGATAGATGAAAATCTTTTCAGGGATTACTTCAAAAAGATGCGGCGCCGCTAGCAAAAGCTTTTTCTTTCTTGAACTGTGTTATACAAGAAATATTTCAAAAAATTATCTTTTCTTCCGCATAAAACTTGACAAGCAGTACTTTTAAAAGTATTTATACTAATACTATTAAAAGTACTGCTTGTCAAGGGGATAATAAAAATGGCACACACAATAACCGCGAACGAATTAAAAACCCGGGGGATTTCAATTCTCAATGACGATGTTTCTGATGGAGATGAAGTGATAATAACGGTACGAGGGGAAAGTAAATATGTTGTCATGCCGAGTGTAATGTATAATTACCTGAGAGAATTTGAACTGGAAGCCGC
>CAZPEK010000107.1:7753-10203 GCA_964585555.1 uncultured Leptospirales bacterium
AAGGAAAATTTGTAAAAGAATCGGTAGAAGATCATATTAAGAGAATAACCCGTGATTGAAATTATTTATACGGACAGTTATATAAAACGGGCCAGGAAATTTATTAAAAAGCATCCTGAACTGCTTTTTCAATATAAAAAGACTTTAGAGCTCCTTGAAATAAATCCAAATCATCCTTCCCTGCAGCTGCAAAAGCTGAAAGGTAAACTGTCAGGGTTCTATGATTTTATTATAGAAGATGATAAAATAATTCTCATTGATGTTGGCAGTCATGATGAGATCTATTGATAAAGGAAAGTCTTCAGGCTTTGAGGTAATTAGGCTATGGCAATTTTAACTGCTCTATTTTTTACAATATCAGACTGATGGGAAACCTGTTCCAAAACTCCAGACTGACTTGTCATTGAATTTGCGACATTTTCAAGGCGGTTTTTTATAGTATCAATTATTCTATCAATTTTAGAACCGATGTCTTTTGAGTTTTCCGATGTTTTCGTAGCCAGCTTGCCGATTTCATCTGCAACTACTCCAAAACCTTTGCAAAAATATCCCCCCCCCTGGCGGCTTTAATTGATGCGTTAAAAGACAACAGATTTATTTGTTTGGTTATATCATTTATCACGGAAAGAAAAATAGTTTATTTTCTGTAAAGCCGGTTCGTATACTTTATGTGTGAATCCATTCTAAAAAAGCGTTGCATGTCCGACGCTTTTCGTCAATAGTTTAACGTATCGATGGCATGGATCTTGTTTTGATAAGAGTTCTTATGCCTTATGTGCTGCTGGTTGCTGACTCAGTTTACTAAGTACCTAAACTGGAAGTTGAAAGAGGTTGCTTCCTTACAATGACCGATTATAGGGGATGCGCTAGTTTTTGTTAATGTACTTTCCTGTATATCAAGATAAAGGAGAAATGTATGAAAAGCCATAAGCAGATCAGCGCTTTTTGCGATGATATTATCTCAAATATGGATGCTGTTGAGCTTGCCCGGCACATTGCCGCCGGGGAAATAAACGCATCAGAAGCAGTTGAGGCATCAATTTTGCGGGCAAAAAAAGTCAACCCGGAACTTAATGCAATTGTCACTGAAACATTCGATGACGCCCTTGAAAAAGCGCAAGATCCCCCTAACGATTTTTTCTGTGGGGTTCCGTCCTTTATTAAAGATAATGATGAAGTAAAAGGATTTCATACTTTGCAGGGCTCACAAGCTGTGGCTAAGACGCCTTCACCTGAATCCAGTGAGTTTGTCAAACAGTTCCTTTCTACTGGGTTAATTTGTCTTGGCAAAACATCAATGCCGGAATTCGGTTTATCAGCAACGACCGAACCGTTGGCCTGCGGTCCTTCGCGGAATCCCTGGAATTCTGATTTTTCCACGGGTGGCTCCTCCGGGGGAAGTGCTGCTCTGGTGGCCTCAGGTGTTGTCCCGATTGCTCATGGCAATGACGGCGGCGGCTCCATCAGGATCCCCGCGTCCTGCTGTGGGCTTGTCGGTTTAAAACCGAGCAGAAACCGGTTGATAAATATGACGGCAGGAAAATATCTACCTGTTAATATTTTGCACGAAGGAGTCCTGACCCGTACGGTCCGGGACACGGCTTATTTTTTTCATGCGGCCGAGCAATTTTACAAAAATCCGAAGTTCCCTGAAATTGGTCTTGTTGAGCGCCCCGGCAAGAAACGTCTGAAAATCGGTATTTATACAGACTCGCTGTATAGCGAATCCTGTGATAAGGATATTGAGGAAGCGGTTTACAGTGTGGGAAAAGACTGTGAGCGCTTGGGTCACAAAGTAGAAGAAATCTCTTCTCCGGTGACAAAACAGATGGGTGATGATTTTATTGTTTACTGGGGGATGCTGGCGTTTTCCATTAAACATTTCGGTGGGCTATTTTTCGGGAAAGGCTTTGATAAAAAAAAGGTTGAAAGCCTTACATCCGGTTTGAGCCGGTATTTTTTTAAAAAATCATACATGCTTCCGCTTTTGCCGCTTCGCATGATGCAGTTTACCCGGCTTTATAAAAAAATTTTAGAAGAATATGATGTGATTCTGTCTCCCGCACTGGGGCATGAGCCTCCGGAAATCGGTTATCTGGGGCCGGAGCTACCTTTTGAACTGGCAGTTGAAAGGCTTGAAAAATTTGTGTCGTTTACGCCGCCTCAGAATGTTACCGGAACCCCGGCCATATCATTGCCGTCAGGGCATCAAACGTCAAACGGGTTGCCGGTTGCGATACAATTTGCAGCAGCGCTTGGCCAGGATAAAACCCTGCTGGAACTGGCTTTTGAAATGGAAGAAACAAGGCCATGGCCGCTTATTGGATAGTTCACGCCGGTCTGCGGTAGTACGCTTAACTGCCGTTGTTATGTGGCAAAATTTAAAAAAACGTTGCATGTCCGGTGCTTTTTGTCAATAGTTTAACATACTGGTGACATGATGTAACTGC
>CAZPEK010000108.1:0-7618 GCA_964585555.1 uncultured Leptospirales bacterium
GTTGTGTTTCCTGCAATGGCGACAAAAACCATTACCAGAAATATAAATTGTTTCATACTGGTTGTCCTGAAATAAATTTCAGCAAAATTCCAAATGCTGATTGTTTATAGTAGTTGAAGGAAGTGAATGCGTCAATCACTTTGCACGGTAAACAAGTAACTTCACTTCGAGCGAATACAACGATTAAGAAGAGCATTGCATTTCGCAGAAACCGTATCCGCTGACCCCGCACTGCAGGAAACCGCACAGGGCTCGAAAACCTTTTTAAAACATGATACTGCATCACGATAATCTTTTTTACTGATAATAAGATAGACTTCTACTGCATCGGCCTGGGTACAGTAATTCGCCAGACAGCTATCACCTGTTTTTAATCCCACACCCTTGCATTCCCGGGACGCGAAGGTATGGACATGTTTTTTTGATTTACTGTTTTCAATTTTTTGTTTTTCCTTCACCATATCCGCCATGAGTACCATTGAAAAAAGAAACACCAGGACTGCCGTCAGCAACTGTTTCATATCTGTCTCCCTGTGAACCGATTAGTCTATAATAACAATATCGATTATTCAAAGATACATATTCAGTATTTATTTACAGAAGTTTACTTTAAAGATGAAGTGTGGGGCCATTGCCGGACCTCGTACTTCATCTTCAAACAAATCAATAAAAAAGATTTAAAAATCTCTGCATGGAGTTGTCTATGTGAAGATTTTCTTTACCCGGCCCACATCACCGCTGGTCAGGCGAACCTTAATACCATGGGGATGAGAGGGGCTCTTTGTCAAAAGGTCCTGCACTGTTCCTTCCGTAAGAACGCCAGAACGCTGATCTTTTTTAAGAACAATGGCGACCCTGAGTCCGGGACGCACATCACTTCTGTTTCTGCCGTCTGCTGTTTTCTGATCCATAGCTCTTCTCTAAAAAAATTATTTCTTCAGGGCATGGAGGGCCCGTTGAAGCTCTCCGCTCTCAAGATATACTCCATGTTCAGGACAGCGGTCAACCAAAAGATTGTTCCCTCTCAGGTAGATATGTTCTTTCATTATTTCTCCGCAGACAGGACATGAATGCCTTGATTCCCGTGAACGAAGGGTGGTGTCAGGAATGTCAGTAACCTGGTCAGTGATAAATGCAAGTTCCCCTGAATCAAACCAGTAGCTTTTACAATAGCTGCAGAAGTCAACTTCCTTACCCTTAATCTTCAGGGGAGAAAAGCTTCGGCCGCACTCAGGACACGATCTCTCTGACTTTACAGATTTATCAACAACAGGCGGTTCATCAGCTGACGCTATAACATCAATAATCAGTCCATCAAAATCAGAAGTACTCATAACACTTACCTCACTTCAATAGTTACATGACCGCTATCTGCCGGCTACCCTTCACGTATTCTTGACTGAAGAAATTCTTCAAGGTTTTCTTCTTTGCAGGAGTCACAAAGACTTTCAAGAAGATCTTCACGGTTGACAATATCCTTCAACAGGGCGCCACGCTGATTAAAATCAAGCTGGTCAAAGGAAGAAGATTCTTTGAGCAGCTCTCTTGCCTCACGGAGGGCCGTT
Source organism: uncultured Leptospirales bacterium (assembly GCA_964585555.1). GTDB lineage: Bacteria > Spirochaetota > UBA4802 > UBA4802 > UBA5550 > CAZHNW01. The sequence continues at coordinate 1,566 of CAZPEK010000108.1, forward strand.
AAAATTACATCGATATCCTCAGGTATATGTTTTTCCAGTGTTCGCCTGAGACGGGCAGCCATGGACGGAGAAGCGCCGCTGGTAGACAGAGTCATTACCAGATCCCCCTTCCGGTACATGGAGGGAATATAAAAACTGCAGTTAGGGGGATCATCAACTGCATTGATCAGTATATTCAATTCAGTGGCTTCTTCAAAAACTTCACGGTTCACTCCCGGATCATTGGTGGCTGAAAAAACCAGCATAGCTCCCTGAAGATCTCCCGGATGATACTTTCTCTTTACAAGCTGAAGGCTTCCCGGGTTATCCGCCTCGAGGCGGGTAAAATCACTGTGAAAATCAGGAGAGACAACTTTCACATGGGCACCTGAATCAATAAGGTCAATTGTTTTTCGAAGGGCTACTTCTCCACCGCCAATCATGACAGTCTGGCGGCCTTTCAAGTTTATCATTACCGGATAAAGATTCATGTTGCCAGCAGCTCCTCTGGCTGTTCAAAATGCTCACCAGCCGCCTTCAGCTCAGCCTTTGCATCGGCGTCTAAACCTATTTCTTCATCAGTCAGATAACATGCTGGATCAGGGGCCCAGGGATCATCATAGGTTCGATAGCCCCGTACCCGCATGGCCCCGGTGCAGAGCTCGCTATATTTACAGACACGGCAGCGTCCCTTGATAAATTCTGCCTTATGCTTTAAACCCTTCATCAAAGGCTCACTCTCATCAAACCAGATATCCCCGAACTTCCTTTCTTTGATATTTCCGAGGCTGTAATCCTGCCAAAACTGATCAGGGTGAACGTTTCCGTTAAAATCAACATTTCCTATTCCGACACCTGTTGAATGGGCCCCGCCGCCGTTCCATGAAAGGAGCCGGTAGACCTCTTCTGCCTGCTTCGGATTTTCTTCTTTCAGCTTAAGGTACATATACACGCCGTCAACGTGATTGTCCACCGTAAGGATGTTAATATCTTTGCCCCGGTCGAAGTAATCCTTTGTCCGTGCCATGATAATATCCATGGCGTCCCTTGACTCATGATAGGTCAGGTCATCTTTAAACATATCTTTGCCGCGGCCCGAATAGACAAGATGGTAAAAGCAGGCACGGTTAATATCTTCACGTTCAATAAAATCAAAAATCCTGTTAAGGTCGCTGTAATTTTGTTTCGTCAGGGTAAGTCGAAGGCCGACACGCTGCTCAGCATTGCGGCAGTTTTCAAATCCCGCCATTGCTTTTTTATAGGCCCCTTCAACACCGCGAAATTTATCATTTACTTCTTCCATGCCGTCAAGGCTGATGCCGACGTAGACAACTCCGGCATTTTTTATATCCCGGGCCTTCTGTGCATCAATCAAAGTACCGTTAGTCGAAATAACCGGCCTGATGTTTTTCTTCGCAGCATACTCAATAAGAGAAAAAATATCAGGCCGCATCAGGGGCTCTCCGCCGGAAAAAAGAAGCGATGGAATATTGAAGTCAGCCAGCTGATCAATCAGATTGAATCCCTCTTTAGTCGTAAGCTCTCCGCTGTATATTTTATTATCAGAATCCGTATAGCAGTGAACACAGCGGAGATTACAGGTACGGCTGGTACTCCAGACCACGATGGGCCTTCGCTCGCTGGCAAGAGTCACTATCTGGTGAGGCTTATTGCCGTGACAGTCCGCTTCTGATTTTGTTCCGTATCGGAGACCGTCTCCTGTTGAAGTGCCTCCGCAGTAAAGTTTACCTATATCAATCATAATATTTATCCTTCCAGTCAGTAAATTCAGGTGAAAAGTACATTACCTTCTGCTTTTTAAATTCTTTCAGTGACCTGAGAATCAGCCGGTCATTAAGACCCGAGGCATTTCCCAAACGGTCAATAATTTCATTAAGCTCATCATCACTGCGCGCATGTACCATGGCAAAAAGCCGGTGTTCCCACCGCCCCGGGTACAAAGTCCGCAGGTAGAGATGGGTTACGGCTTTTTCTTCCCCGAAGGGACGCACCATTTCGTCAGGGACATTCTCATCGGGAACACGCCAGGCCGTCATGGCGTTGCTTGTGTACCCTGCCTGTCGATGGCGCAAAACCGCTGCATAGCGGCGCATATATCCCCCGCCTATCAGCTCTTCGGCATCCCTGAGAAGTTCAGCACCGCTGCTTATTCCCGATTCCCTGGCAAGGATATCGAAGGGATGGCTCTCAAGGGGAAGATCCTGCTGCAGGGCAACAATACTTTTTTCAGAAAAGCCACTCAGGGGCATTGAAGCCTTAACTTCCTCACCTGATTTTAATTCTTTCGTTTCTTCTTTATTTTTTTCTCCAATAGAGAGTGTAAAGCCAATTTTATATAGTTTCTCATTCTGCAGCACCAGGCAGTCTTCAGCACCGGTTAGACGGGTGATTATATTAATAGATTTTTCAAAGGCCTCAAGAGTTTCTTCGGCCAGGGTAAACCAGACATTATACCGGTGATCTCGCAGATAATTGTGGCTCACACCGGGATGAGAGTTAATCACCGCCGCCGCTTTATCAAGAATATTTTCAGGCACCTTGAGGGCAACAAGGCTCAGATGGTACCCAAGTTTTTTGCCGTCGAAAATACCGGCTATATTTCTGACCACCTCTCTTGCTTTCAGGTCACTGACCGTTTTTAAAACCTGCTGTTCAGAAATACCGAGTTTATCGCCGATATCCAGAAAAGGCCTTTCTACAAGGGGAAAGGATTTTTGAAGGAAGTTCAGGATTTCAGTTTCGATGTTGGTGAATCGAGACATTCACGGTATCCCTTTGGTTCGTAAATACAGTAGGGTTCTTCATCAAGATGATTCCCGGTGGCGTAAAAGGCCCGGGCCCGGCAGCCGCCGCACACCATCCGATACTCACAGGGGCCGCACTTGCCTTCAAGTATATTCGGATCCCGCAGTTCATGAAAAAGCTCTGATTCGTTCCATATCTTTTCAAAGGGCGTTTCAATAACGTTACCCGCAACCAATGGCAGATATCCGCATGGCTGCACATCACCACGATGGGAAATGAAGCAAACACCGCTTCCCGCCAGGCATCCCCGGGTCATGGCCGCCATGCCGTCCTCTTCAAAGCTCAGCTTTCTTCCTTCTTCCCGGGCACGTTGACGAATAACACGGTAGTAGTGAGGAGCGCAGGTTGCCTTGAATTCCATCTTTGTCTCTTTTGAGCGGTCATAAAACCAGTTCAGGACTTCTTCATATTTTTCAGATGAAATCATGTCGGTTTCAGCGATCTCAACACCGCAGCCAACCGGTACAAGCATGAATATATGCAGCGCCGCGGCTCCTTCCTTTTCTGCAAAAAGAAGTATATCATCTATTTCATCAACATTACGATTTGTGACAGTGGTATTAAACTGAAACTCAACACCCCCCTCTTTCAAAAGGCGAGCACCCCTGACTGCAGCATCAAAAGACCCGACAATGCCCCTGAAGCTGTCATGTGATTCAGGTCCCTTACCGTCAATAGATATACTCACCCGGGCGATACCCGCTTCTTTTATTTTACGGGCGGCTTCTTCATCTATCAGCGTTCCGTTGCTTGCAAGGGCAACCCGAATATTTTTTTCTCCCGCATACCGGGCAATATTATACACATCATCGCGGTAGAGGGGCTCACCACCGGTAAGAACCAGGATGGGGGATGAGACCTTTGCTATATCATCTATGACTGATTTGATCTGCTCTTCAGAAAGTTCACCACTGTAATCTATATCCTCTGCTTCTGCCCGGCAATGCTTGCAGGTTAAATTACACCGTTTGGTCAGCTCCCAGAAAATCAGCCGAGGCTTATCTGGCATTTTCATTTGTCTACAAAAAGCTCCTCAATAAATTTTGTCTTACGGTGAAGATGTTCCCGTTCTTCCTTTTCATCATGACTGCATCGATGATGCCGCTTAAGATTCACAATCGGATTATGCAGTGTCTTGGTCATTATCTGCTTTGTCAGTTCTTCTATCAGCAAAAAGTCATCTTCAGAAAGATGCTTCATTTTTTTCTTCCGGTAGCGATCAAGTTCCATGGTACGAATTTCATCGAACTGTTTTTGAATAGATACAATGGTCGGGGCTACAGAGAGTTCATTGTGCCATTCGTAAAATTCCTTTACATTTGCGTCTATAAATTCACGGGCCAGCTCTGCTTCACTGAGACGGCTTTTCAGATTTTCATCGGCAATAGATTGAAGATCGTCAATATTATAGAGATGTATATTTTTGATATCCCCAACATTGGGATCAATATTTCTTGGTACTGCAATATCAATGAGAAAAATCGGCTTATCCTGGCGCACCTGCATTATTTCCTTGGCCATTTCAGCAGTAACCATGTAGTGGGGAGCCGATACGGAAGAAATAATAATGTCTACTTCGCAGGAGGCTTCTTCGATATCATCAAGAAGAATTATTTCTACTTCCCGGTCAATTTCATTGGCAATACGCTCTGAATTATGAAGAGAACGGTTAGCAACGGTGATCTTTCCGATATTATACTTCGTAAAGTATTTCAGAATAAGCTCACCCATCTCACCGGCACCGATCAGGAGGGCTTTACGGTCATTGAAATCATCAAAAAGACTTTTTGCCAGATCCGTTGCGATAAAGGCAACCGAAAGAGGGTTTTTTGATATATCGGTTTCAGTTCTTACTTGCTTAGCCGTTCGAAAAGCCATATGGAAAAGTTTATTCAAAGCGGGCCCCGCCGACTTGTTGTGAATCCCGTGAGTAAAGGCATCTTTTACCTGGCCGACAATTTCGTTTTCACCAAGAACCATGGAATCAAGGCCCGAGATTACCGTCAGTAAATGGGCAACCGCATCCCGGGAGTACTTCACATATATGTTATCTTTAAAATCTACGTATTCCTTTCCAGAAATATCTTCATATATTTTAATTATCTTTTCGACAGCAGTGCGGATATCTTTAGCAGCAACATAGGTCTCCACCCGGTTACAGGTTGCCATGTAGACCGCTTCACCTATATAAGAATCCTTTAATTTTTGATAGAATTCAGGAAGTATATCATAATGCATGGAGAAGCATTCCCGCTCATCAACCGATGCGGTTTTATGACTGAATCCGATTACCGCAACATCTGGTACACTGTTCATTATATAATCCGCCTTATCGCCACGCTATTAGAGCTTTATCGTGCCATTAATTAAGAAAGTTCTTAAATAATAAAAACATCCGGTCTGCTGGCAAGTAATTTATTTAAAAAAATGAGTGCATAAAAAAAAGAGAGGCCCAAAAAACCCTCTCTTTTTTTATTAAAAGTGATATAAAACTATCCCAGAACCGCTTTCAGTGAATCAGAAAGACTTGTTGCTGTTTTTATAATATCAGCTTCACTATGCCGGGCCGATAAAAAAGCTACTTCGTAGCCCGAAGGCGCAAGATAGACTCCCCGGGAAAGCATCTCACGATGAAAGGCGGCATATTGGTCCATATCGCCTTTTCGTATATCATCAACCGAGGTAATGGCAGGAAGGTCGGTAAAACAAAAGGCAAAAATAGATCCGATACCGGTAAAAAGAAGACGCCCCTCGTAAGCTGTGAACGTTTTCCCAAGCATCTCTTTCATCATAGCGGCCTTTTTCTCAAGCTGCTCGTAGATATCATCTTCGAGAAGTTTTTTCACCGTGGCTATTCCTGCTGCCATGGCAAGGGGATTCCCGGAAAGGGTACCGGCCTGGTAGACCGGGCCATCAGGGGCAATCGTATTCATGATGTCAGCTCTTCCCCCATAGGCACCGACAGGCAGCCCCCCGCCGATAACTTTTCCCAGGGTAGTGAGGTCTGCCTTCACACCGAAGCGCTCCTGAGCGCCTCCGGCGGCCAGACGGAAACCGGTTATTACTTCATCAAAAATAAGAAGGATGCCGTACTGATCACAGAGGGCCCTGACTTCCTTCAAATAATTTTCCTTTGGCAATATCAGGCCGTAATTACAGGGAACCGGTTCCATGATTATCGCGGCAATAGTTTCACCTTCCTTTTCAAGAAGGCTTTTGAGGGCATCGATGTCATTGTATGGAACCAC
>CAZPEK010000108.1:7647-10178 GCA_964585555.1 uncultured Leptospirales bacterium
AGTGGCGAGTCCCGAACCGGCTGCGACCAGAAGATGATCGGCATGGCCATGGTAGCATCCGTCGAACTTGATAAAGCGGTCACGCCCTGTGAAACCCCGGGCGAGGCGGATAGCGCTCATGGTGGCTTCGGTCCCCGAATTAACAAAACGTATCTTTTCGATTGAATCATACGCCCCGGTCACCAGGCGGGCCAGCTCCACCTCGTAGCGGTGAGGGGTTCCGACACTGGTACCGGAAAGAGCTGTCTCATTGACCGCGGCAACAACATCATCATCGGCGTGACCGAGAATCAGGGGTCCCCAGGACATGCAGTAGTCGATGTACTCGTTCCCGTCAACGTCGGTGACCCGGCTTCCTTTCCCTTTTTCCATAAAGATGGGAGATCCGCCGACAGACCGAAAGGCCCGCACCGGGGAGTCAACACCCCCGGGAAGATACTGCAGTGCTTCTTTATATAAACTTTCAGATTTATTTCGATTCATGGTTCCTCTTTTGTTGTTGTTCATCCAGACCTGTAATTTTTGAAGGCGCGAAAACGGTTTCGCGCCTTCAAAAATTACGGGCCCCGAATGAGGCCCTTTGACTTAAATCGTACTGTAATCTTTAAACCAAAAAAACTCTATCACACGGGTACTTTTAACATTTTTTTTCGGGACGTAAACCTTTCCCTTGGTGGTCAAAATAGTATAAGTTGCTCCCCTTTTCAGGATAACACCTTTATATTTTTGCCCGTTATAGAGAGCAACCTCATCAACCCTGCCGTATTTCTGTTTTACTTCCGTAAGGGATTTCGGCATATCAGCCTTTTTTAATTTTTTGTCAATATTATCATGCTGTTCACTCAGTTTATCAATAACCCGGTCGTACTCTTTACCCTTCAAAGACTCAGTATTTTTCATAAAGGGAATAATGCCAACCTTTTTAATTTCAAGTTTTTCTATTTCGCTGATAGGCTGTTTTTTAACTGTTTCGGTTACAACGATAGTTGTTCCAGCCGAAACATCTTCTTTCACCTCGGTTGCCGTTTCGCTTTTTTCTCTCGATACCTTAACAAGCCCCTGGGCTACCGCGACCTTCTGCCCAGTCTTTCCACTTGAAACACTGAAACTGGTTCCCCTCACCGAAGCGGTAACAGAAGGGGTTTTTATCCTAAACTCAACCCCCGGTCTGAGACGGTTCACTTTAGAAAAGACCTTTCCAGCTTCAAGAAACACTTCGTGCTCTTTCCCCGCCATTAACTTTGAAACAGAAACAATGCTGTTTCTATCGATCTTTATCATAATTTCATTACCGATCTGAACAGCAGCGTGGGAGTAGGCGCTGGTAGTTATTTCATCTCCCGCTTCAAGTTTATCGCCAACCTTGAGGCTGCCGATTGAGCCAATACCCTTCTGAAGGGTTCCTTCCCCTATCACCCAGACCGCTACCGGCTGTTCCTGCATTTTTTTACCGCAACCCGATAATATTATAAACGCCAGCAGTACCGGCAAAATTAATTTTATTTTTCCCATTTCAATTCCTCCCAAAAACAACTTTCATTATAGTACAATCCTTAATTATTGTCCAGAAAAAACTTTGAGCAACTACAACCACTTCTTCTTCAGAATCTCCCGGGTATGGTATGAGATAACCATATCCGCGCCGGCACGAAAGATAGAAGTGAGAATCTCAAGAGTCAGACGTCGTTCATCACCACGACCGGTTTCAGCCGCAGCTTTTACCATACCGTATTCACCGCTCACATTATAAGCGCAGACTGGTACATCAGACATCATCTTCGTGCGGTAAATAATATCAAGGTATGAGAGGGCTGGTTTCACCATAACGATATCAGCCCCTTCATCGAGATCAAGGGCAACTTCCCGTTCAGCTTCCCGGGCATTACGATAGTCCATTTGATAACTCTGCCGGTCCCCGAACTGCGGGGCACTTCCGGCGGCATCACGAAAGGGACCGTAAAAGGCGGAAGAGTACTTGGCTGAGTAGGCCATAATCGGCACACCTGAATAGCCATTATCATCAAGGGTATGCCTGATGCGCCCCACCCTCCCGTCCATCATGTCAGAAGGGGCAACCATGTCAGCACCGGCATGGGCATGAGAAAGGGCGGTCATCCCAAGAAGGTGAAGAGTCGGATCATTGAGCACCTCGCCATCATCGACTATGCCGCAATGTCCATGGCTTGTATATTCGCAGAGACATACATCACTGATTAACGTCACCTCAGGCACTGCTTTTTTTACAGCACGAAGAGCCTTCTGGACGATTCCTTCTTCATCATAGGCCCCCGTGGCATCTTCATCTTTTTCATCGGGGATACCAAAAAGAATCAATGACCTGATGCCCAGCTTCGCGTCGGCCTCCACATCCTTCACAAAGTTATCGATGGAAACCCGCTCGATTCCCGGCATGGAGGAAATTTCTTCACGAATTCCTGATCCCTCACAGACAAAATGGGGCATTATCAGTTTAGAAGTTAATACATCAGGACAGGTTGTATACAGGAACGAAGTCTCAGGAGCATATACCT
>CAZPEK010000109.1:0-10070 GCA_964585555.1 uncultured Leptospirales bacterium
ACAGAATTATCATTGCTGGTATAGGCGCAGGTATGATTCTCGCTTTCTTCATTATTCTTATTACAGATTTTCAGAATGTCAAAGCCCTGGCTCATTTTAAACCGAATGTTACCACTAAGATATATGATAAGAACGATATATTAATCGCTGAGCTTTTTAAGCAGAAAAGGGAAGTTATCTCCTTTGAAAAGGTGCCTCAAAACCTGGTGAATGCTTTTATCGCTGTGGAAGATAATGAGTACTACGATCACTTTGGGGTTAATGTTAAGGGAATCGTGCGGGCTTTTTTCATCAATATTCTTGCCGGGGGCGTCAAGCAGGGGGGAAGTACTATCACCCAGCAGACCGCCAAGATTCTGCTTACCTCCCGGAAAAGAAATATTTATAGAAAAATAAAAGAAGCCTTTATCTCCCTGATGATGGAAGTCAGTTACAGTAAAAATGAAATTCTATCTCTTTATTTAAACCAGATTTACCTTGGCCATGGAGCCTATGGTGTTGAATCTGCTTCAGGTCTTTATTTTGACAAGCATGTCTGGGATTTGAATCTCGCGGAATGCGCTCTCCTGGCAACACTTCCCTCATCGCCCGCCAGGCTTTCTCCTATCAGGCATCCAAAACGGTCTATGCAGCGTCATCGTACCGCACTGGCAAAGATGGTAGAGCTCGGTTTTCTTACCGTGCCCCAGGCGGAAAAAGCCTATCTCGATTTCTGGCCTGATTTTCTTCATAAACTTAATGAGATCTCTCCCTCTCACAATGTCTACAGCAACCGGGTCGATAAGGCCCCCTGGTTCACTGAGTACATCAGGAGAAAACTGGTAAAGAAGTATGGTTCAGAAGTTGTTTTTAACAAGGGCCTTACGGTGTATACAACCCTTGATGTAAAAAAGCAGATGGCCGGCCAGGAAGTATTGAAAAACGCACTGGAGAGACAGACTAATACTTCAGGGGGCCTTCATTTCAGTAATGACGATTATTTTAATAATAATTTTGCCGATACCATGGGAATTATTTCTGACTTGTTTGATGTAAACCGTTTCCGGAAACGGGGTTCACGGCAGAATGAAAAGATAAACAATCATGTCAGAAATAAAATTGTCGAAGAGCTCGAGGGTATCAACTACCTGGCTGGCATCAGCAATGTTTCAGATTTTATCGAAGAGTATAAGAGTACTTACCTGCAGGACAAGGAGCTTCAGAAGGTTGAAGGGTGCATTATTTCCATTAATCAGAAAAACGGCTACATCGAAGCCCTTATCGGGGGAAGTGAATTTTCTTCTATCAATCAGCTTAACCGGCCTATGCAGTCACGGCGGCAGCCCGGTTCTGCGATCAAGCCTCTTCTTTATTCTGCCGCCATTGAAAGCAAAGAGTTTACTGCTGCCTCTGCGGTTCTTGATTCGCCGATAGTCTATCTCGACAATGAAGGGGGCGACTGGCTTCCTGAAAATTATGAAGGTGAGTATTACGGCCTGGTACGCCTCAGGCGGGCCCTTGCGCTTTCAATAAATGTTATTTCTATCAGGCTTGCGGAAAAAATAGGCATTCAAAGGGTAATAGACTATTACGGTAAACTGCTTCACCTTTCTCCGAAAAAGGCTAAAAAACGGATACCGAGAAATTTTTCCATTGCCCTTGGCTCCCTTGAGGTGAGTCCCTATGAATTGACCCGTGCCTATGCGATTATTGCAAACGGGGGCAAAGATGTAATTCCCTTCAGTATTCGCTACATTAAAGACCAGGAAGGCAAGGTGCTTGAAAACCGTGAAGCCGATGTAAAAAAGCTTCTGAAAGAAAAGGCTAAGAAGGGAGTTCTCCAGATAATTCAGCCCTCAACCGCCCAGGTGATGATCAGCCTGCTTAAGGGAGTAATCACCGGTGGAACCGGGGGGGCCGCGTCACCGGGACGTCCCGCAGGGGGGAAAACCGGAACCACGAATAACTGGAAAGATGCGTGGTTCGTTGGTTTTGTGCCCCAGCTGACAACAGGAATGTGGATCGGCTATGATAAACTCGGTCTCTCTCTCGGTATCGGTCAGGCAGGCGGCGGGGTTACAGCTCCCGTATGGGGAGCCTACATGAAAAAGGCCCTGCAGCATGAACCGGTGCTTAACTTTCCCGTGTATGCGGGTCTTACGGAAAAGGAAGTATGTTCCCGTACCGGCCTTGTTCCTTCCTCGTCATGTCAGAAGGTTATCAAGGAAGTTTTTATCCCGGGGACAGAACCGGATAAAGAATGTGAAATCTGTTCAGGTATTGTCCATGATCTTTCTCTGCCCAAAAAGGGACCACGGGATAATATCAGCCGGCGTCAGAAGGCTTCGGTGCTGCGCAACATCAAGCGCAACAAGGATGATAGTGTCATCGATGATATCGGTGATGATCTGCTGGCTCCCTGATTAAATTTTTTGGGAGCCGGTTTGCCGCCAGGTAAAGGACTCTTGACGCTTTAACTTCCTTTATCTCTTTCTTTTGTGAAAAAAATTTGACAGGTTTTTCTTCTTCTGAAAAAATGAGTTTTCGCTCAGTCTGGCTCCTGTTGATTATTGGGGCTTTTTAAGATGACTGTCAAGAATCTTCAGGCCTGTTAAAAATATGATTGCAATACCTGTATTCCCCGTACTATAAATAAGCAGGACTGATTTTTGTAAAGAGGGGCGGTCAGTGAAGCAGATGTGGAAAACTTTACGGCAGCCTGTTATAATAAAATTTAAATTATACAAGGATGAATTATGATAGAAAAGCATAAAAAAGTAGGCATTCTTTTTTCCGGGGGGCCTGCCCCGAGCGCAAACGCGGTTATCTCTTCTGTGGCAGAGACCTTTATCCGGGAGAATGTTTCTGTCATTGGCATTATGCGGGGATATGAGTTTCTTCAGGATTTCAATAAAAATTATCCGAAACTGCGTAAGGATGTCCACTACGGAAACATCACTGAAAATATTACCAAGATTAGAAATCGAACAGGAATTTTTCTTCGGACATCGCGGGCTAACCCGGGAAAAGATATTAAGACAATGGATGATTTAAATGACCCGGTAAAAAATGCCCGGCTGAGAAATATTATTGATGCCCTTGAGTATCTTGAAATCGGCGCTCTGATCTCCATCGGCGGTGATGATACCCTTAAGACTGCTAACTTTTTATGGCTCATGGGATTCCCGGTAATTCATATTCCGAAAACCATTGATAATGACTACTATGGTATTCCCTGGACCTTCGGGTACTGGACTGCCGTCAACACCGCCCAGGCTATTTTGCTGAATCTGAAGGCCGATGCCCAGGCAACGGATTCATTTTTTATTGTTGAATTGATGGGAAGAAAGGCCGGCTGGATTACCTATGCGGCAGGTGTTGCATCAGAATGCATTCAGATGATATCAGCTGAGGACGTCAATGATTCGGAAATGAACCTTGATGATCTTGTCGAAGGAATTACCGATGTCATCATTCAGCGTGAAAATGATAAGAACCCCTATGGTGTTATTGCCGTGTCAGAGGGGCTGGTCGATAAACTTCCCGATGAATTGAAACCCCATGTAAAAGACAAACATGGTAATATTCTTTTCAGGGAAGCGAAGATTTCGACTATCCTGGCTGACAGGGCCATGAAACGGTATCATGAAAAGACCGGTCTGGATGTCAAGATAACCCCGAAACAGGTAGGCTATGAAACCCGCTCAGGCCAGCCCGTGGCCTTTGATGTGGTTATGGGAAGTATGCTCGGTTACGGCGCGGCGCGTTTCTGTATGGAAGAAAAGTGTGGTGTCATGGTTTCTGTCTCAGACAATTTTGACCTGAAGGGGGTTCCCTTTTCAGATCTCATTGATCCCGATACAATGTTAACTAAACTCAGGGATGTTCCCCGGGGGAGTGATCTCTTCTCTTTGAAGGAAAATCTTTCCTACGGCCGGATATTCGAAAAATAAGGGCAACGCTTCGGAGGGGATTTTAAAAAAAGCTGTTTATTGTTAAGTATGTCCCCGACCGGGGATTCGGGGAGCGGCCGGGATAGGTTTTACATTAAATGAAAAGGCACCGGAATGAATAAACTAAAAGTATCAGCTTCCTTTTTTTTTATCCTGTCGCTAATACTTTCCTGTGGGGGAAAAGACAAATCGACCCCCGGGGGGCCTTCCGGTGTTTTGTTTACTATCAGGGATGCAGTTTCTTTTGAAGACCTGATGAAATGCTATAGCAGTGATACCCGTGCAGTTATAAAGAAATTTGTGAGCGACAGGGTGCTCTCCCGGGACCAGGCTCAGAATGTCCTGGCAATTCTTGATAAGGATGCTTCATGGGAAGTAATTTCTGAAGAAAAAGAAGGAACACGGGCTGAGGTTGCAATCCGCATTACACGCCACAGGATCGAAAACCGGACTGGCGCGCAGATGAATCTGGTATTTGTTTATGAAGATGGTTCATGGGTAGTCGATATGGAAAAGGATCTCCAGTCCATTGGAGACAGGCACAAAAAAAGTGATGCCGGGGGATACCTTAGAAAACAGTTTCGTGAATATCAGTAGACACTGATGGCCAGATTCAGGATGATATCATCCATCAGCTCTCTTGCCTCATCATCTTCGGGAAATTTTTCAATATATTCACAGCAGACGATAAAGGCCATGTAGAGGGCTCCGATTTCAATGTAGAGGTTTATCAGGTTGAAATAGGTTTCTTCTACCTCGCTGTCAATTTTTAGTGCCCGGTTATAAAAATAAATGGCAAGATCGTAGTTTTCAACTTCCCAGTAGACCCCCGCGAGATTGGCAAAGGTGATGGCGTCATCAGAATGGAGGCGCGCTGCCCGCTCTAAGACCTGTCGCGATTCGTCAAGCTTTCCAAGTTCGCACAGGGCTATGCCGAGTCCATTTAAAATTTCAACATCTGTATTGTCGAGGGAGGTGCCCATGCAAAAAAGTCGATAGGCTTGATGGTAGTCGCCGCTTTCTACATATTCGTAGCCGCGGTCGATCAGTTTATAGCGGTCTTCTTTTAGTTCAGAGAACTCATCCCTGTCAGAGTTCCGCTCTTTAAGAGAAACATCTTTAAATGTATTACGGGGTTCGTTCATATAATATTTTTTTTCTCAATATGTCTCATTATTATCATTGCTGAAATAAATTGCAAGATATTTCTTGATTTTTCAGTCAATTTTTTTAAGCACTGTCAGTCGAACAGGAGGGTAGAACGCTGTCTATTCTTTTATCGATATTCTTAATATTAAGTCAGGAAGGTATCTGCAGCATGAAATAATGCTGTATTTTTAAGGCGGTAACTGTTATAAAAAAGATCTTCTTCGTGGCCTGTACAGGTGTTGTAAAAAAAGAAGGGGAAATAGTTGCATGAAAACAGAACGTAATTTTTTTAGATTTATCTTCATTTTTGTAATAATTTTTTTTCCTGGGATGCTGCCAGGTGAAGAATTATCGGGTAATTTTTTTAAAAAGGCCAATGAATTTCGTCTTAAGAAAAATTATACCATGGAGCTTGAGTATCTGAAAAAGGCTGCTGCATTGAAGCCGGATTCACATTATATAAATGGACGAATAGCTCAAAATCTTTATGTGTACCAGAAGAAATTTTTCGAAGCAATTCCCTGGTATGAAGCCTCTTACCCGAAGGGAAAACGGCCTGCCTGGATACTGCTTCAGACTGCCGGTGCGTATCTCTGGGCGGGGCATTTTTATTTCGGTCAGGGTGAGTGGAAAAGGGGGGAAATTTTTTTTCAGAAAGCTGCTGACGCGGCAGAAGAAGGAAACTTCCCCCATAAAAAATATGCTTTTTTTGCTGCAGCCTGCAGAGCCCGACGTTCTATGGGGAGAATCAAGCCGGATTACATTCATAAAATTCAGATTGTCTTTGTCAAAAAGACTGATGTACATCTGGTAGATGGAAAAAAAATACATATTCAGGGTAAGGTTACCGAAAGGCAGAAAAAACTGGCCCTTATCGGGGTGCGGAGCATGAAGTCGCTCTGGGAGACCATGAGCTGCGGGAAACTTTCGGCGGAAATTCGTGTCTTCGAATTTAACGGCACAATCAAAAAACTGCGGGTCGAAGAGACAGGGGCGGCGAGTAAAAAGCGCCGCTGGAGGCTCGAAGAGGCGTCTCTCTGTGCTGACCTGGAGCCCCTGTTGACAAAAACCGTTGGCGATACGGATACCTACTGTTTTATCTGGAGCTCCCGTGAGTTTAATATCGCCAATGCGGGCAGCTGGACATATTTTCTTGCAAAGGGGAGAAAGGTCCACAGGGGCTTTGTGCAGATACCCTCGGAAAGATTATTGGTAAATGCTCCCTTTCTTTTTGTTCATGAGTTTTTTCATGTTCTCGAGAACACCGCGGGAATCAGGCCGCGTCACGGGTTTTCTGAGAAAAACAGAAGGCTTTTTCCCGGCTATAAGGGGAGTCATGAGCTGGAGTATTACCAGTGGCATTTTCGAAACACCTTTCCACGGCTTAAAAACGGGTGGAAGGATGTTTCGTTTATCCGGTGATCAGGGCATAATTAATACTGAGCAAAGATCTCCCGTATCATTTGATGCTGATTCTTTATTGTAGAGGTCAAAGGTCCATGTGCCGTCTACAATGTACTGGTAACGGTAGCGCCCCCGGGGAAGCTTCAGGGTGAGCTGCCATATTCCGTCTGCCCGGCGCTGGAGAATATCATTTTCCGGGTTCCAGTTATTGAAATCTCCTACGATGGTAACCATTCGCGCTTCGGGGCGGTAGAGGCGGAATTCAACAGAGTCATTTTTTACTATCCGGTAGGTGACCCGGTTTGAATGTATTTTTTTCGGGAAGTTGACCAGAGATACATGGGATCCCGCGGCGTCATCACGTTTGAAGGGGTTTGATGTATCGGTAATCCAGATGCCGTCAGCTACAAACTTATAGCTTACTTCACCCTTAAGGGTTCCTGAGGGGGCAAAATAATACCAGATTCCGTATTTGCTGCGCCGCATTGCATGGGTCTTCCAGTGAGAAAAAGAGCCGGCAATAGAAACATGCCGGGCATTTCGGTTTCTGCAGGTAAAGAGAATACCCCTCTCAATAGTCTGTTTTTCCGTTGAGAGATTCTCTATGTTGACCATGCGGACAACTTCCGGCGAAGCCGCATTTTTAAGAGATTTCAGGCTGTAATAATAAACGGTTTTTTCACCACCCCGGGTCTCTCCATCAGCCTGGAAAGGTAAAATTACCATCAGAAGGGCAAGGGCTGTTATTAGATACTGTTTCATATACTTGTTTTACCTGCCAGAGTGTAATATCCTCTTAAAGGGATTCGCACGCCCTCTTGAGAGTTCATTCTTGTCGAAAAAGCATAAGGAATAATTACTGAACCTTTATTGGTTTCTTCCTATCTTTTCGTTTACTGTTATACTGATATATGTCGATAATTATAGAGAAAATATTAAGCAGTTGTGGTAAATTTTCTTTGACATGTACTGGAAAGTAGTATTATGTCACTTTATAATAGGCGAAGTGCACCCTGCGCACTTCGTATTTCAAGTAGTACAGGTGCAGGTGGATGGCTGAGACCGAACAAAAGGAACAAATAACGTATACCCCCGAAGAGCTCGAAGAGATACATCGCATTCAAGAAGTGGCGATCAGTTCTCCATTTGCCCGCCCCCTGGGTGCCGCTCCTGTGGCGGTTGAAACACCTGATGAACCTGACCAGGTTCCCCTTGACGATATCTCTGAAGTGAATATCGGTGAACCTGATAATCTTGATCTCCCCATGGGCGATTTTGATATTGTGGAAGAGGAAGATTCCCCAGCCCCGGTTGAGCCCCTTGATGAAATTGCCGCTGCTGAAGATATTCCCCTTGATGACCTGATGGGGGTCGCAGCAGAACAGGAACTCGACACTCCTGGTGATACAGGGATCAGTGAACGAGAGGGTGAAGACCTGTCTGAAATCAGTGAAACCGAGATTGAAGATATCTCTGATTTGATTGAAGAAGTCGATGATGTTGAAGATATTGCTGGAGATATAGAACCCCTTGATGATTTGACCGCAGACCTGAGTGAAGAACCTGAAGATGTTTCCGGTGATTTTGAAGAATTTGATTTTGCCGGTAGTGATACTGAAGATGTAACTCCCGTCGAAGAGCCCCCTGTGGGGGATAAGGGCCTGTCTGCTCTTGATGAGCTTGATGCATTGACCGCTGAAGAGCCTGAGTCTCTGGATGATCAGGAACTGGCTGATAATGAATTTGTCGGAGGGGATGAGTTTTCCGGCCTGGATGAGGCCCCGGGTGAAGTTGATGAAATTGAAGACATAGAAGATTCAATTCCTGAAATAGATCTCGATAATCTTGCTGCTCCTGGCGAAACCACTGAATCACCATCAAATGACCGGGTGGCCCTCGAACAGAATATCGAATCAGAAATTCCCGATCTTTCAGATATTTCCTTTGATGAAGGGGAAGAAATTCCTGAAGCGGCAGAAACTGATATCCCGGATATTGACTTTGAAGATATGGGGGGGGAAGGTACCGGCGAAGCGCCTTCCATGATGGATGAAATTGACAGCTTTGAAGAGCCGGCTGCAGTAGAACCAGCTGATGTTTCGGGGCTTAACGATTTTGCCGAAGAATCGGCTGCTGGTGGGGAACTTGATGATATCGATGATATCGATATCGAACCAATAGATGATATCGCTGAACCGATAGCCGCCGAACAGGATGACCTGGGAGATGATCTGACCATTGAGCCTCTTGATGAAGATGATTCCTTTGGTGACGTTGAGTCTCCCGGGAGCGATGAATCGGATTCCCTTGAGCTGAGTGACCGTGAGCTGCGAAAACTGAAAAAGGCTATAATCCTTCTTCATCCTAATCTTCGTACCGTAATAAAAGAAATTATTGTTAATGACCGCCTTGAGACCCCGGATGCCCGGCGCCTTGTTGACCTGGTCATGGAGAGCCGTCCTGAACAGGATATTGCCGCATATATTGAAGAAAAGCTCGGGATCATTGTTGACCTGAGTGATGAGGCGGCCTCATCGGGACGCCGGGTGATTCATGCCCGTCCAGAATATACCCGTGAAGGAAGAGATCGTCAAAAGCGTCTTCTAAAGGTTACCCGTATTTTTGCTATTGCGGTTTTTGCCGGACTGGGGATAACCCTTCTCAGCTATAACTATATTTATAAGCCCATGATGGCTAAGAAAAAAATTCATGAAGGTGTTGAATTGATTTTAAAACCCGGCACCTATCTTGAAAAGCCGCGCCATTATGTTAAGGCTGAAGCCCTTGCTGTTGAAGTGGAGAAGGATTACCGCCCTCAGTATGTGTATGGTTATAATGCTTACGGGGATGCCTATTTCCGTCAGAAAGAATACAACAGGTCTTATAAAAAATATAATAAGTCTTATAAGATTGAACCGGGAAATGTTAAGACCCTCAATGCCCTGGGTAAATTTTACTCAAAAGTTCCGAAGGCTTTTTATAGCTCAGTTCGTGGTGAGGTTACAGGGCTTTACTTTGAGAAACGGCTTGGTAAACCGGTCATTGATAAACAGCTCGACCTGGCCATTGAATTTTTCCATCGGGTTCTTCTGAAAAAGCCAAAGGATATTACCGCAATGGTGGGTATTGGCAATGCCTATTTCTACCAGGGACAGTTTCTCAAGGCAAAAAAATATTATACTGATATTTTGAAAATAGACCATAAGTCTCCTGTCGGGTGGGGCGGTCTTCTTAATCTTTATATTGAGAGAGATGCCTACGATCTGGTGGCGACAACCCACACTGAAATTAGACAGCGAAAGCTTTCTCCAAAGCTTGAATCCCCTCTTCTGGCGAAGCTGGCTAATTATTATCTTACCCACCGGAAGAGTGACAGGTTTAATGTACGGGTTGATCATGGGGTCATGTCGCCGCGCCTGGCAGATATGGATGATAATACCTATCCTGCGGTTCGTTCGGTTCTCAGGGCCCTTAATGAGCGTGACCCTGAGTATCCGCCTCTTTTTCTTATGTCAGCAAAACTGGCGCGCACACAGAAGAATTACCGGGTAATGAAACGACATCTTGACCGTGCCCTCAATGCAG
>CAZPEK010000110.1:0-10067 GCA_964585555.1 uncultured Leptospirales bacterium
CAATTAATGAACTATTTTAGGTGGCCACTTCAAGGAGAAGGCGAATATGGATACGCTCTTTCCAGAGATTCATTTCTTTTTTATTGGTCCCGGAATTGTCTCCCCGACTGGCGAAGAACTGTTTCTTTTCTTTTATAATTTTCAGAGCAGCCGCGGCTGACTTCCCCCTGATGCCGGCCCGATCAGCTTCAGGGCCGATAATAACAAAATCATTATACATCACCTGCCGGCGGTTAACCCCGTAACCATCGGCAACATATTTTTTTTCCGCACCCGGGGCATGAACCAGGAGAACATCGACATCACAATTCTTTCCCAGTGCAAGGGCCCGCCCGGTGCCGACGGCAACCCATTCAAGAGTAATCCCCGTATCTTTTTCAAAAGCCGGCTTCAGGTAGTCAAGAAGCCCTGTATTATCCGTACTGGTGGTGGTTGCCAGCTTCAGGACATCGCCTTTTTTGCATGAAAAGGCTGCAATCATCAAAAAAATTATTAAGAAAGGAAGTAAAATCTGTTTTTTAGATATAATCATGGTACCGCTCCATCTGACTTTAATAAAACACCAGGACACTCCTGGTTTATATCCCCGAACACCCATATTGCCTGTTTTAAATGAAAGGAAGTCAAGTAATTTTGTATGAATTAGTAAGATTAAACCGGTATATTCATTCATGCCCGCCGCCTTCTTCAATTTCAACATTGACAGGAGAGGAAAAACCATGGCATACTTATACAATAATCGCTGCAATACCTATCATTACGGAAAGGAGAAAGTCACCTGTGACGGCTCTAATCAGCAAAAAAATTTTACTCCTGCTTGTGATTTCTTTCTTTTTTTCCCCGGGAACGCTTAAAGGGAGAGAGGCTGTACTTCAGCTCCGGTGGCACCACCAGTTTCAATTTGCCGGGTATTACATGGCCCTTGAAAAAAATTACTATGCCGACCGGGGACTCTCGGTACAGATAAAGGCTCTGAGCCGGGAAATACATCCCGTAACCGAGGTTATGGCGGGACGAGCAACCTTCGGCATTGGCAGCACCGGGCTGCTTCTTGAAAGAAACAGCGGAAAACCGATAGTGGCCCTTGCAGCTATTTTCCAGCATTCGCCCCTGGTTTTTATTGCCCTGAAGAAATCAGGCATTACCACAATCAAAGACCTGAAGGGAAAAAACATCATGATCGCCCGGGGAAACCAGGATTTTGAACTGATGGTGCTTCTGGAAAAAACAAAGATGATTGACCAGGTAACCCTTCTTCCTTCATCAACCGATGTTCTTGACCTGACCCGGGGCAAGACTGATGTATTCAACGCTTACCTGAGCAATGAGCCCTATCAGCTTGAAGCACGGGGATTTCCCGTATCAGTGATTCATCCGAAAGATTACGGAATAGACTTCTACGGTGACATTCTTTTTACTTCCGAATCTGTTATAAAAAAAGATCCTTCGATGGTTGAAGACTTCCGGGAGGCATCCCTGGCAGGATGGCGCTATGCCCTCCAGCATCCCGAGGAGACAATCAAAATAATCAAGGAAAAATATAAGACCAAAAAATCAAAATCTGAACTCCGGTACGAGGAAAATATTATCAGGGAACTGATGATTTCTGATATAGTGGAAATCGGTCATATGAACCAGCGCCGCCTCAAGACCATACTTAAAGACCTGGCAGACCTGGGAACCTTACAGCAGAACTTCCCCCTTCAATCATTCATCTATTCGCCGCCGGGAAAAATCCAATGGGAAAAAATACTCCCCTGGGCCATTCCTGCGGGAATTCTTCTGACAGCCTTGATAATTTTTACGATCATCCAGGTGCAGACAGGCCGGCGGCTCCGCAGGGCCCTTCAGGAGGTAAAAACCATCCAGGGGCTTCTCCCGATATGCGCGTCATGTAAAAAAATTCGCGATGATTCAGGATACTGGCAGCAGATTGAATCTTACATCTCTCTTCGTTCTGATGCCGATTTCAGCCACAGCATCTGTCCCGAATGTGCTGAACGACTCTATCCTGACATCGATTACAGCGAAATGAGACAAAACAAAAAAGACAAATCAGAGAAAGGAAGTTAAGGCTGCCTCTCGAGAAGAAAGAAAAAAGATAAAACACTTGTTTTTCCCAGGGTCCTGAAAAAAATAACCTCATCTTTTTAGATGAGGGCGTGTGGGTTCCGGAAGGATCCACACACCCTCCCTGATAAAAAAATTTTAACTTTTTGAGCATACAGTTCGTTTACTCTATATAACAGGAACCTTAAACAATAATGGACCTTTTCAGCAAACTTAATGAAAACCAGAAAGCCGCGGTTCGCCATACCGACGGCCCTCTTCTTATTCTTGCCGGTGCCGGTTCAGGAAAAACCAGGGTAATCACCCACCGTATCGCCTACCTTATCCGAGAAAAGGGCGTCGCTCCTTATAGAATATTTGCCGTCACCTTTACCAATAAGGCGGCTGAAGAGATGCGCAAACGAATTGTCGAGCTGATTGGCTCTGACGGGAGCTCTGTGTTTATAAAAACCTTTCACTCCGCGGCGGTCTATATCCTGCGGCGTCACGGCGAAGCCATAGGAATTCCCGCGGGCTTTTCAATATATGACGGGGCAGACCAGGCATCGGTTGTCAAAAGCATTCTCAAAGAGATGAAGCTTGATCCAAAAAAAATCCGTCCCAAGGCTATTGTCTCTAAAATTTCAGAAGTTAAAGATAAAGAAGCCCTGGTAGAAGGGGCTGACATCAACGCCCTGCTCCCCGACACCTTTGCCTATAATTTTCCTGAAATATACGAAAAGTACCATGAAAAACTAAAAAGTCAAAATGCCCTCGACTTCAATGACCTGTTAATAAAAACCGTTGAACTATTTCGAAAAGCACCGGATGTTTTGCAGTCCCTCCAGAACCAGTGGCGCTACTACATGATCGATGAGTACCAGGACACAAACCACGCTCAGTACCTTATTGCAAAATACCTGGCGAAAGAACGGCGAAACATCTGCGTGGTAGGTGATGATGACCAGTCAATTTATTCCTGGCGGGGAGCAGACATCCGCAACATCCTTGACTTTGAAAAAGATTACACCGAGGCGAAGGTCATCACCCTTGAAGAAAACTACCGGTCAACCGAGCCGATACTCCAGTCAGCATCAGCGGTAATTAGAAACAACCTTGACCGTAAAGAAAAAAAAGTCAAGGCGGTACGTGGAGACGGAGAACCGATCATCTACTGTGTCACCAACAATGAATACGGCGAAGCCGAATATGTAGTCAACACCCTCACCTCGCTGAAAATCCGGGAAAACCTGAAAAATAAAGATTTTTCAATCTTCTACCGGACCAATGCCCAGTCCCGTGTCTTTGAAGAGCACCTGAGAAAAGAAAAAATCCCCTACCGGGTCATCGGGGGTCTCAAGTTCTACGACAGAAAGGAAATAAAAGACATCATTGCCTACCTCAGGCTTATCGTTAATCCACGGGATTCCGTATCCCTTCTCAGGATTATCAATACCCCGGCCCGTGGTATCGGTGCCGCTACCATTGAAAAAATAAATAATATTGCAGTACGCAATAATCTTACTCTCTGGCGGGTAATTGACGAAGAACTGATGGCCGGGAGGGTTCCGAAGGGCCTTGGGGATTTTAAAAAAATTATCAGAACCGCAGCAAATCTCAACGCCTCGGTTCCTGAAAAAATGAAACTCTCTGACCTGGTCAATGATGTCATCAACCTCTCAGGCTATCGAAAAAGCCTTGAGGAAGAAAATACTATCGAATCGGGCACTCGCCTTGAAAACATCGATGAACTGGTTAACTCAGTCTATGACCATGAAGTGAACAATCCCGGCACAACGCTCGATGAATTTCTTCAGGATATTTCTCTTCTCACGTCTGAAGATACTTCCGATGACGCCCTGGATGTCGAAGACCGAAACAATGCGGTCACCCTGATGACTGTTCATAACGCCAAGGGCCTTGAGTTTCCCGTAGTCTTTCTCACCGGCATGGAAGAAGATGTATTCCCTCACAAATTTTCCCAGGATTCAGAAGAAGGCATCGAAGAAGAACGACGCCTCTGCTACGTCGGCATTACCCGGGCAATGGACCGTATTTATATTACCAATGCCGAACTGCGCCGCTCATATTACGGGGTCGAATACCGGCAGCCTTCACGGTTCATTGAAGAAATTCCCCCTCAGCTGAAAGAGACCAGAAACTTTAACTCTTCCGGTCCCGGCGGTGTATCGGGAGGTTACTCCCGGCAAAGCAGCTCGTATCGGTCACCGGGACGCAGCGCCTCGTCTTCATCATCGAGTTCATTCAAGAAAAAACCTGTCGAGCCTTCATCTGCCTCATCGGGAATCAGAAGGGAGCCTGTTCTCGAAAGGGAGCAAACTTCCCCCAATAATACCTCTGAATTTAAACTCCGGGAACGGGTCCTTCATCCCCGCTACGGCGCCGGACTTATTACAAAGATAGAAGGCACTGGAGACAACCTGAAGCTGACTATTATTTTTAACTCAGGCAAAAAGACCTTTCTCGAAAAGTACACCCCACTGGAAAAGCTTTAATAAAAAGGGTAAGGAAGGAAAAGGCATTGATGCTCCCGGTTTAAAGAACGCGGATGTATCCGTCAGGACCCTGCTCATAAAATACGATGCGGTTTCGCTGACGCTTTGCCCGGTAGAGGGCCTGGTCGGCGCGCTTAACTATCTGCTCAATACTGTGATCATACTTGCTTATCTGTGTCACACCAATGGAAGTGGTGACATTCCGTGAATTTCCATCTTTTTTAACAATAAGAACCCGCTCACATTCGAGACGAATACGCTCAAGGGTTTCAATTATTCTCCGTGAAGAAGCAACCCGGGGAAAAAGAACAATGAACTCTTCGCCCCCGTAGCGGACCGGCATATCCATGGTACGGATATTTTTCTTCAGTATCCCGGAAAACATTTTCAGGATACGGTCGCCCACATCATGCCCCCCCCAATTGTCATTCACATCCTTGAAGTAATCCAGATCGAACATGGCAATAAAAAGATTATACTTCATCTTTGAACTTTCAAAATAGAAAAAGTCATCTATCTCTCCAAGAAAACGTTCCTGCCGCCGGGAGATCAGCCCATCGGCGAGAAGACGGCCAACGGTTTCATTAAAGAGAGACTCATCATTGGTATCATGCTCATTGAAAAAAAGATTCCGGATAATCTTTCTCGGCTGACCGTCGGCCTTCAGTATAAGCTGCAAAAGACCGGTCTCATAGGGAGAAAGGCGGGTAAAAAAATCAAGACTTTTGAATTCTTCCGCCAGCCGTTCTTCCATCGGTTTTCGGGTATTGAGACCGGTGAGGGCATCAAGAACCGCCAGTTCTTTATTCTGAATAGCAGAAATTGAATTTTCAAGGAGCCGCTTGGTTATAAAAATTTCTTCCTTAATTTTTGCGTCAAAACGCTCTTCTTTATTCTGGTCCCTGTAGGGATGGCGTCCGAGAATTATCCTCCCGAGAATACGCTCAGGAAGGTCAAGGTCCTGAAGGTCTATGTAGTATACTGTGCTTCGGTCCGTAAGAAATCCAGTAGAATCAATCAGCTTTCGCCGGGTATCAATCTTAAGTATATCCTTTTTAGACTTATTGATACCGCTGCAGCTGATAAAAAGATAGGTACAGCGGAGATCTTCGAGAAAAAACTTCTTTATATTTTTTCCATAGCTTTTCAGGGTATTAGCACTTCCAGGCTGCAGCTTAATATCGATATCTATAAAACTCGACTTGTACTTGAAATATTCCAAATCGTAAAGAAAATCGACTGAAAGCTCAACGGACTGCTGAAGGGCTTCACTGATAACGTCAACCTGTTCATCCAACGAACCCACGTTGCCCCTGAGCCTTTCCAGCTCTTTTTTAAGTTCCCGTATCTCAGCCTGCTTATTTCGCAGCCTTTTCTTTAAATAAGCTTCTTCTGATATGTTTGAGGGTTTGTTCATCTATCGATTTTTCCGGATTATCTATTTCATACAGGCCAACTGAAGTGTTGTCAAGAATAACTTCCTTTCACCCTGCTGTCATCGCATTGTAACAGAAAATGCTCATTGTTTCCAGCGATAAAAAAATGACACCGCAGCAATCGAAAGAACAGCCTGATGAGGCTTAAAAAACTTATACTGCTTCAGGGACCCCTGAGGGTAATTAAATTTTTTACCTTAAAAATAGCTGAAAACAGACTCTTTCTCTTCTAAAGAGAGAGAGAAAATCAATCGATAGTAAGGATGACCATTAAAAACCGGAGCGCTCAATGAAAATCAGACTGTTTTTACTCATTATGGTAATAAGCTTATGGGGATGCAAAAAGGAAATCATTAAAGAACAGGTAAAGACTTCCTCTGACCCCCTCACCCGTTTTTTTGAAATCTGCAGGGATGACCTGCAGCGCGCCGGCACTGTCATCATCACCAGGGATATAGTAAAAAATCTCTCCCACCTGCAGTTTATGAATGCCGGGGGAAAACGCTATTACCTCCTGGAACGGGAAAATATTTCACGAATGATCAAAGCGGTTACCTCTGGAGTGTATTCTGACTATATTCTCGTCAATAAAAAGGGTACTATTATCTACACCCGGGAAAATAATAAAATATTCAGCAAGAACGTGCGAAGCCACCTTAAATCAACACCTCTGAAGGCCTCTTATGATCGACGGGACCTCCCGGTATATATCTCAAATATTACAATGCTGAATCCCTCAGATGAAATGTACCGTATTTTTATCTCCCGGAAGGTAGCGGGGAGAGAAAGCTTTCCCGGAATACTGATTCTCCAGGTAGACGCAGCAACAATGCTTACATATCTTGATAAGGGAACGGAAGTTATCGGTTCTGACGGTCTCTATCATCTCTCCCATGAAATGACCCGCATTATGCAGCCCTGCCCCTACTTTAACGAACTGGGAATTATTCCTGGTGAAAAGGTCAGCCACGGGGATACAAAAAAAGTAAAAGGCGGCAAAAAAATATATTATAAAACCTTCAGCTTTGAAAACCGCTCATGGCTTTTGGTAAAGGAACTGCAGTGACACTTCAATAAACCGGCACCCGGTCAGGTCCCTTCAGCCTGTTGGAAAAACAGCCCGTACCACCATGGCAATAAGAAGACTTCCCGCGATCACTACGGCTGAAGGTTTTATCAATCGTACCATGCTTGTACCCAGGTCTGTTTTAAAAAACTCACTGGTCACCATGTGACAAACATGAACCGGGGAAAGCATCATGCCGATATATCCTGAGGCAAAGGCCACGACAGTGTAGGAAAGCAGATCACCTGCCAGGGGATTTTTCCCGAGAAGATTGACAACAATAGGAAAACTCGCGCCGACAAATCCAATAGCCAGTCCCGTGGCCAGGCCGCTGATAAAGGGAAGTAACATTATTATAATAAATACCGGTATCTGTGCCATGGCAAGTTCATCTCGTACCGCTCCCATCAGCAGGGTTCCCCCGGGGAGAGGCGCCTCAATAAAAGCACCATAAATTCGAATAACCGCAACAATGAGCACAAGTTTAAAAGCCGACTTTGAGAGAAACAGGGAAACCAGGTCTCCAGGTGAAAGGCGGCGCTGAATCTGCAAAACCACTGTGGCGAGGAATATACCCGTTACCATGGGAAGATACTTTGAAATTAAAGCCATAAAAGGAAGAAAAAGCGAAATAACCAGAAAACTGACTATTACCACAATTACAGGAAGAATTAATTCAAGAAATTTTTTTCCTCTCCCCGCGGGCATATCTTTACAGGGCACCCCTGCTTCACCGGGTACCCGGCGAAGGAGGAAAAAAATTCCTCCCCCGATTGCGAATATACTGAGAGGCAGCTGTAGAAGAATAAATTCCCAGAAAGGAAGTCCCGTCAGGGCAATTGCCAGAAGAACGCCGGGGTAGAGAGGCCACCAGTATTCCCAGACATGCCTGAACCAGTAATTTATCTTTGTCTTGAGTATCGGTTCAATTTCATTTTCTGAATCAAGCTCATCCACCATGGGAGCAGAAAAAAGAGCCCCGCCCGGCATGGGAAGCCATCCGATAACCGCAGGAAGTACCGCCAGTCCCGCCTTCCGGCTTGTTGATACCCTGACGACCTCTACCAGGTCTTTCATGACACCACTTTTTTCCATCATGCCGGAAAGCCAGACAACCTGAAGGATCACCACCGCCAGGAGAATATTATCCAGGGATAAAAGACGCTGCAAGCTGATTGACAGAATTGCCCCGGCACTATGACCACACCAGAGAGCAAGAATCAAAATGCCTCCCAGGGTGGCGTAAATCAGATTATTCAATTTTCGGTTCAGCAGAAGTATCACCGCAAGGGTAACAATAATACGCACAAGGTAAGGAGTTTGAAAAATAATGTCCATGGGTCCCTACTTTTCAAGCATCACGGAGGGATCAAGAAAATCTGCCACCATGGTATGGACCGGACCGAAGAGATCGGGAAACTGGTAATCTTCAGTCAACAGGTTCCCCAGTTTTCTGGCCACTTCTGTCAGCCGGCTGTCATCAAGGCTCATGATTCCATGCTCCATGACACCGGTGAGAAGGCCGGGGAAAATCCTGGAAAGATCATAAATGTCCCCCTGAACCACATCCCGAACACCCTGTTCTTTCAGTGCATCCACGTCTATCGGTGAATCCCTGATCACGGAAAGGACAAACTGCCCCGGCCGCATAAAACGTGTATCATCGTCGTTGAAGAGGGGAGAAAGTATTACCACGATATCAGTATGACTGAATATATTTTCAGTTGTTGTTGCCAGTCCCCCTTCATTTTCAAAATTCAGGAGAATCTTTTCAACGGTGTCATAACCAAGGACACGGGAAAAGCGGCATCTCTTCAAAAGCCTCGTAAGGCGTATGGCGCTTAAGTTAATACCGACAATACCTATGGTTGTTTCTTCAGGTTCAAGGCGGTGCTTCATTGCCATTCTGAGAATCATCGACAGCAGGTAAACAGGAATCTCATCAAATTCACGAAAAACAACCGGGATGCTCAATGCCGTTCCAAGCTGTTCATAAACAGAAAGCCCCGCGTTCATGAGACTGACAATCCTCGCGCCCCCGTAACTTTTTTCTACATTTTTCAAGACCCTGATGACATCTTCCCCCTGGGATGTGGTACTGATCAAGGGATAGGGATTAAAGGAAGTAAACCTGCTTAAAACATTCCCGTCACTCTGGGCCAGGCAGTACTGTTTTAAAAGCCCGTCTTCCAGTCCCGGGTCATCGCCGTGGCACCCAACCACCTGGACAATATTCCGGTCTATTCCGCAGGTAACGTCATGATTTCCCCGCTGAATTCGTTCCTGGATCAGTTCAGTGGCGCCAAGCAGACTGGTTTCATAATCACTTGTTTTCTCCAGGGGAATTCGCCCTGAGACTTCAAGGAGTCCTTCCTTCATGTACCCTTCCATGAAGGAACTGACTTCCTTTAAAATATAATTTCCTTTTTTTTGAGAAAGTTCCTTTGTAAGGCCGGCGAAACGACTTCGGTCACTGTAGACGACCTCGAGGGTGCAGGTAACCTTTTCACCGCTGCCCTCCTCGGCCTGTTCAAAACGGGCTACCGCGCAGCCAAAGCTCTCGACCTTTTCGATCAGGTCAGCAAGACTTCCTTTTTCAAAAATAACCGTTAATTCTGATACCAGTTTCATGTTTTGTTATCCGCCTGTCTCTATGCATTCCGTGTATACTATATTGCCGCCAGAAAAATACAACTTCTTTTCAGTGATTTAAATTTTTCACAAGAGATACAGACCCCCGGGAAGACCCGGCTGAAGTGATTAACTGAAAAGTTTTTTTCTCATGTCTTCAGCCTTTGCCCGCACCGCCGCATAAAGGTTTTCAGGAACCGATGAAAGCTGATGGGTATCATAAAAAAAAGGAATTATCTTTATCAAGAAGACCTCCAGCGGTATTAAAAAAATGACGCATGGTCAGAAAAACATCGGTAAAGGCATTCCTGTATATGCGAGGAGAAGCCCCCTCTCCGGGGGCTTCCATAGAGTGCTATGGGCCTGTTC
>CAZPEK010000111.1:0-10015 GCA_964585555.1 uncultured Leptospirales bacterium
CCCGGAGACAGAAAGCATCTTGAATGTAGAAAGCATCAGAACGGCAAAGCCTCCCGCCATTGAGAGGGCATTAATTGCTATTGCCTTACCGATAGTTCTCAGGGTATTAAAGTACGCGGTAGTAACGTCATGCTTTTTCACCAGGTGCTCATGTTTAAACCGTTCAAGAAAATGAATGGTATAGTCTATACCCGCACCGATGGCTATTGAGGCGATAATAACTGTACCGTAATTTATTGGAAAGTCAAACCATCCCATAATACCGAGATTGATTCCCAGGGTTATTGTAATGGGAATAATTGACATGAATCCTCCGGCAAAGGATGAAAAGATAAAAACACATGCAAGAAAAACTATCACCAGGGTCACCAGAATTGACTGTTTCTGCTGGGCAAGGAGCATCCTGTTCATTGTCATATTGATAGCGGGAAGCCCGGAGATGATAACTCTTTCAACATAGGGATCATCATGGGGAAAAAGTTTATCAGTTTCAGAATAAAAAGTATTACTGAACTTATTTAAAAAATCAGCCTTATCGCTTCGGGTGTAGACCATGAACTGGATCAGTCTGCCGTCGGTACTGGAAAGGGAACGAAAGAGTTCAGGTCTTGAAGCGCTAAACTGGTTGATACAAACACCGATAACACCCCGGTCTGTTAATGTTTTATCTGCTAAATTGTCCTTTGAGACATCGGGAATTTTGTTATACCTTTCATCACCTTCATGGTAAAAAACCTTGTAGATTATTTTAAGAGTATCGGTGATACTCAAAACCTTACCTACCGGACTTACCGCAGTACCATTGATAAGGGCCTGTGGTTCTTTCAATGCCTTAAGCCGTCCGGTCAGGGCATCAATTTTTCTCAAAG
Source organism: uncultured Leptospirales bacterium (assembly GCA_964585555.1). GTDB lineage: Bacteria > Spirochaetota > UBA4802 > UBA4802 > UBA5550 > CAZHNW01. The sequence goes on from CAZPEK010000111.1 coordinate 870, forward strand.
TTGCGGGCTGTTTTATATCGGTAGCAAAAAAGTCAGCAAGAGTATAGAAATTTCGCTGAAAGGATGCAGCCGCCGCCTGCTTTTTCAGAGACCTGATTTTAAGAATATATTCCCTGGATATTTTTTTATCTTCTTCCTTCTCTATTTCGCCGGTACGTTTAAGAATGTCAGCAATCCCCTTTTCAAGGCCTTCGGAAAGTTCTGATTTTCTTTTATTAGAAGCCAGTGATGAATCATCGGATAAAGAGGCAAAATCAAAGGCCCCCTCATCGGCAGACTTTTTCTCTGCAGTCTCTTTCTTTTTACTTCCTTCAATTTCATAATTTTCATTAAGGATATCTTTAAGTATCCCGGTTCTCTTTTCAATATCCCCCTGGTGGGCCGGGAGATCAATTTTAAAATCACTCATATCCTCGGTCAGATAGCGGTTGAGAACCCTTGCTTTTTTCAAGACAGGATATTTTGCCATGAGGCCCCGGTACGAGGCCAGGTAGCTGTCCATTCGTTTTGAGAGTTCAAGTTTTGCCTTTTTAGAAGAAAGATTGACCCGATCTCTCATCTTAAGTACAATATTCATTTCGCCGGTACCGGTGAGATTTTTATCAATGAATTCAGAAGAAACCCGTATTGGATTATCATCCCTGAAAAAATAGGTAATACTGCTTTCGGTTTTCAAAAAGAATATTCCCGTGAAGGCAACAATACTGACCATTGCAGTGACAAGAAATACAACCTTTGGTTTCCGGTAGGTAAAGGACCCGATCCTTAATACCAGCTTCGAGATAAAGTTGTCGTCGCCTCCCAGGGGGCTCGACAATGGAAGGGGGATCAGGACCAGTATTGCAGGAATAAAAGTATAGGTTAAAAAAATGGTAATCGCAATACCAATAGAAGTCAAGATGCCAAGATGTTTTACATCAGTGACTCCTGCAGAAGAGACGACTGAAAGAAATGCCGCTATTGTTGTTATCGCTGTCAGGTTAATTGCAACATGGATGCTCCCCGTCGCGTTGAGAATAACATCTTCTCTTTTCTGCCCTTCAATTTTCAGGGCCTCTTCGTAGTAGCGGGTCAGGTAATGGATTACATAGGCACTGCCGATGGCAAGGAGTATCGTCGGAAGAGTTATGGTTCCCGAGGTAATCTTCAGCCCGTAAAAAAGCATCAGGGCCATCACCCAGATTATTGTTATACCTACTGCTGAAAGGGGCAGCAGCACTCCCCTTTTTGACCTGAAACCGAGGTAGAGTATCAGAATAATTACAAGAGAGGTAAAAAACAAAAAGACCGACATGTCATTAACAACATATTTTTCTATCAATGCTTCGGCAACAGGCCGCCCGGCGATATAGGTTGCTATTCCTTCGGGAGTATTTTCTTCAGTAATTTTCACCAGGAGATTATAAAGAAGTCCCGTGTCATAAACATTGTCTAGATTGTAAATACGGGACTCAAGATTATTTTTGCTGAAGTCGTCAATAGACCCGGTGGTGAAAGCATAAATCTCGTCTATGACATCGTCGTAGGTTTTGCTGTTTGATGGCTTTTCATATATCCGGTCCGCCTCAATCTGCCGAAAAACCTTATCCATATACTTTTCATCAACAGGATTATCTTTTAGAAACTGATGAAAAGAGTCATTGTCCGCCAGAAGATCAGAAAAAAGACTGGTAAAAAATTCTTTGTAGAGTTTTCTGTTTTTTGCCGCCAGTTCAGCAATAAAGGCATCATCAACTTTTTCATCGTTGATGCTTTTATTATAAATATCATGGGGGAAGTAAGCAGTCGTTCCACTGAACTTTTCCTGAAGAGCAGTCTCGCTGATACCGGAATATATTTCCTTTCGGACGATTTTCAGCTTATTTTCTGACATCTTTTCAATGGGCACCAGAACCGCACAGGCCTTTTCATTTTCAGAAATCAGGGTTCCCTTGAGAATTTTATTTTCAGAAATTGCCTGCTTTAAAAAAGGAAGAAGCCTGGTGAGCTCCTTGTCGCTTTCAGGAAGTCCCTTTTTACCATTTTCAAGGGAATCTTTCAGTCCAGACCTCTTCTTTGCCTTATCGGTGAGGGTTCCCAGGACAATGGTATTTGTTTTTTTATCAACAGTTATATCGTCAACATTAATGAGACTGATAATTTTATCAGCCATAATCCCCGAAGGAACAGAAATAACCTCATCGTTGCCGGTGATTATACTATGATGGGTTTTCTCAACTTTTATTGTACCGATACGGTCAACAATGCTTTCGATGTAGCGAAGGGTTTTTGCTGAAAAAACAGACTCTTTGCTGTTTTCAATGCCGATGAGTATGTAGTCCCGGTTATCAAATTTCTTGCCTGTTATATTATAAAACCTGACAACATCAAGGTCCCGGGAAAAACTTTTCGTAGGACTTGTCTCTATGGCAAATTTAGCAATGAGGATGTAGCTGCTGAGAGCTGTCAGAAAAAAAACAGAAATCAGCACTTTAAGAGGATTTTTTACAGCAAATTTAACAAGCCGAATCATATAGAAATATTCCTCAATACGGAGTAACAAAAATTTATTTAAATTAAGTAGTTAGTAAATATACATCAAGCGGTCAAGCAAAATTTACTTTTCGTTTCCCTGCAAATATTTTTCGTTTCCCTTACACACTGATATTATAATAAAAATGCGTCAATTTGCCAATAAAATAACTAAAAAACGACCAATATATCAACAGCAACTTAACAATGTTCATTAAAGGAAACTTATTTTAAAATGAAAGTTTCCAAAGCAAACTGTTTTAGTTTCCAAATATAAACAAATTCTATCAGAATGTATGAATAAATTACCGCTCATAAGCTGAAAAAGCGAACCGTCAATGCTTTACAGAAAATGCTGCTCGATGGTACCAGCCTTAACTTCCTCACCCAATATAAAAGAATTGACAGCCCCGGGGAAACTGATTATCTACTTTAGTATAATCTAAACAAGGAGCCTGACATGAGTCTTTTAAAAACAATTGAACAGGATATGAAAGAGGCGATGAAATCAGGGGACACCCTTCGCGCTGATACGCTAAAAATGGTAAAGACCGACATCATGTATGAAAAGGCAAAAACCGGTGAAGATCTCTCAGAAGAATCGGTGCTCGAAGTTGTCACCAGGGCGGCAAAAAAACGAAGGGAATCAATGGAGGAATTCCGAAAAGGCAACCGTGAAGAACTGGCTGAAAAGGAAGAAAAAGAAAACGAAATAATCCAGGCCTACCTCCCTGAAATGATGTCTGAAGAGGAAGTGGCTGCAAAAGTTGATGAGGCCATTGCCGCTGCCGGTGCAGTCTCGAAAAAAGACTTCGGCCGTATTATGGGCCCCCTGATGAAAGAACTGAAGGGAAAGGCCGATGGCGGTTTAGTCAAAAAGCTTCTGAGTCAAAAACTGGGAGATTAGTATCGACTCACATTGAGCTACTTACAGCCGAAACATGAATCATAGACCAGGGACTGAACGTCTTCGCAGCTGACAATTTTACGGTACACGTCACACTCTCTACTTGAAGGAAGAGGATGAATACATTTCTCTTCAGTTGACCAGCAGGGTCTTTTGCGCATTTCACCGCTTCTGACGCATTTGTCCACCACTTCGGGGCGGCAGTTCCGCAGTTTCCAGCAGGGAATAATGGCCATCATTCTGCGAAGTCCTTCAAAGTTCATTTTTTCTTCCTGTATCATCTTTTTGATACACTTGATCTTTTCGAGCTCAAGGTCTGAGAGAAGCCGCCGGCCAGTTTCAGTTTTATAGATAAGAACCAGGCCTTCTGCCTCGTAGAGACGGATCGTATGCACCGAAAGCCCCAGTTTCTTTGAGGCTACCCCGATAGTATACACCGGTTCATAGAAATCCCTGCCCCGGGTCTCTTCTGATGTGGTACCGTTTTGTGCAGCTGAGTTGGCCATATTCTTCCTTTAAAAGCGGGTTTTCCCCGTCAGGCATTAATCCCTGACGGAGAAAATCTTTGCAACTTAAATAATTTTCAGTCTTACAATTTGTATGAGACTCCTGCATCGAGGGAGTACTGGACCATTTTAACATCACCCATACCAACATTAACAGACGCCTCAGGAGCATACATAGCGGCCAGATCAACAGATATTTTTTCGGACAAATTCAGTCCAACTCCAGCGGTAATATGCCACTCAGTAATAGCGGGAAATGCCATGTTTATACCAGCTTTGGCAACATTATTCTTAATAGGCATTTTTCCATAATTAAATCCCCCCCGAACCGTTAGCAGCGGAATGGGAATATACTGCACACCAAACTTATATACAAACTGGTCACTCCAGTCCATGTCCATATTTCCACCTGTAGTGAACTCAGGCAGATTGTTACCATTGGTTCCTGACCAGTTGATCCACTGTACATCCATTGCAATTATAAGATTTTTGATTGGCTCCACACTGACACCAATTGTTGCATTCATTGGCTGATCAAAATCCATTGCAGTCTCAGTGATTGAATCATCTGCATTATACTGATTAAATTTGAAATCCTGAAACCAACTCGTTGATTCATACACTACACCAATGGTCACCATTTTCATAGGCTTAATTTTAACTCCAATGGTGAATCCGCCGCCAAATGCAGCAGATCCCATATTTGCCATTTGTCCACCACCCATATCCATATTATATTCCATGGTGGCATACATAATATTAGCAGTGAGACCTACAGAAACCATATCCATAATCTTATATGATGCACCAGGAGTAAAACGCATGAGAGAGTATGAAGTGTATACAAACTGAGCCCCAAGATTAAAATCAACACCCATACCTGATACACCGTATGCGCCAACACCAAAGCTAAGATTCTCTACTGCAGTAGGAATAACAAGACCGAGTGCAGGAACCGGTGAGGCACCTTTTTCTGAATCAAAATCACCGCCACCTGTTTCTAACGTTACCAGCGGTGAAAAAAAGCTCGCACCAAAGTCAATCCTTCCTCCCAAGTCAACCATACCCGCAGGATTGGTTATAGTTGCTGCACCATCAAGGGTTGCACCAACACCAACCCCACCCATAGCCCTCTGAACGGGACCAAAACCGATAAGCCTCATGCCGTTAGTGGCAAAGGCTCCGCTTGCCATAAACATAATCAAGACTGTTGACAAAACTGAAAATCTGTACTTTTTCATGATTCACCTCATTTTTTATTAGCCCTCCCGCGGCTTACACGTATACACATACGCTGCAACAGTCAGGTTATTCTCAGTTACCGAAAAGATAACAGAATATACATTCTACTTCAAAAAAATTATCAAAACCCCCAGGCTTCTTCCCATGGACATCGAAAGTTGGAATACCAGATGGGGAACCGGCAATTTTGCTTAATTCTTTCCGGGATAATTCCTTTGCCATAACATTTTCTCTATCACATGAACCAGATTTAGTCGAATGATAGAGCTATATTATCTATAGTATATACTATAGATAATATAGCTCGTAGTCAACCTGTTTTTTCAAGAAAACACAACAAGTAAACCCTTGTTAGTTACTTATAATTAAATTGTTTGAACATTCGCAGGTCGTTAAACCAGCTCTGAGGGAAAAGCCGGAGGCAGGTATGCTTTGAGTCTTTGCTGTTAAACTTTTCTAAAAACCGTACCGTTAAAAGTTGCAATAAGTTCTTCATTATGCCGTACATCCATCCGGTACAGGCCGGTACGTTTGGTAGTATTAATTCTCACCGCTTCAGCGGTAATCCGGTCACCGGGCCTGACGCTCTTTAGAAAAGAACCACTTACATCAAGGGCAAAGGAAGGAGACCAGTCACTGTTGGATGCTGCAGAAAATGCCGCATCTGCCAGGCTGAAAATAAATCCTCCATGGACTGCTCCGAGAAAATTGAGCATATGCTCTGCAATGGTTACAGAGCAGACCGCACGACCATCAGCCGCTTCTTCTACTTCAATGCCAAGAAATTTCAGATAGGGATCTTCTTTTACCATTTGATGCAGATCACTCATTGCTGTTCCTTCCACCATATAGATTCTTTTCTTCAGCGTCAGGTACATGACGCTGCAGGAATTTTTATATTGACAAATTGATTTTCAAGGGCAAGTCTTTTTTAACAACCAGCTGCTTCAAGAAGGAAGAAATTTCAGATGAACACAGGCAAAACTTCCCCCATAACCAGAGGGGTTCTTTTCTTTTGCACAGCCCTGCTCCTCACCAGGGGCGGATGTGACCGGACTGATATCCGCGACTCATGTACAATAGAATGCCCCGGGGCTGTGACAGTCGGTTCTACGGTTACCTGCAGGCTTGTAGTCCCACCTGACCTGGAGGGAAAAGTTCACCGCGCCCACTGGATAGTGAACCCCGAGGGGGCCGGCATCCTGAAATATAAAGACAACAAGATCTTCGGTGAAGAATCCATCAGGTTCACCGAAGACCGCCATGCACAATTTACAGCACTCAAGGCGGGAAAAGCGGTTATCACGGTTTACCTCTTCCATTTTCATCAGACAAGCGGCCAGGCAGCTGCCCGGGCAAAAATTAAAATTTTGAGCAGAAGAAAACAACGATGAATACTTCCTCTTCTTGACATAAAGACTCCTTTCCACTATGAAGGAGAAAAAGACTGGAAACAGACATGGCAAACTTTTCAACAAAAACAATTAGAACCTGGTTCCCCGTAGTCCTTTTGGGGGTATTGCTGACCTACAAGGTAAGGCTTTTTCTTAATTTTGCAGAACTCATGCTCCCGCCCCAGCTCTACTGGCTCAACATTCCCGGGATTATCCTTATACTCTGGTCTCCCCTTCTGCTGATAAAAAACAACCGCCGAAGATTTATTACCGCCCTTATCATGTATGCCTTTTTCTCTTTTGTAATCGTGGTACAGCTTGTCTACCTGCGCTACTATACCCGTCCCTTCAGCATCCATGTACTCTTTATGCTCGGGAACCTCCAGGGTCTTGGGCCCAGCATATGGTCTCTTATAAGCGTGCGAGATATAGTTCTTCTTACTGATTCTATTTTCATGGCCCTCTTTCTGATTAAAATTCCAGCCGCCTCAACTGAACCGCGTTACAGCCGCCGGTCAGCCATGATTGCCACAGCGGGAATTCTCATGGTACTGGTTGCCCCACTGCGGGATAAATTTATTTATGACCGGGAACTGATAAATATATGGCGTGAGGAAGTTAACCTTTCCCATTACAACCCTGTCGGGTATTTCTTTTTTGACATTGCGGTAACCCTGAGCTCCCGGCTCAATGAAAAGCTGACCCCTGCTGAACTGAAGCGTGTCGAATCATGGCTTGAAAAAAATAAAAAAAACAACCCGCCCCTCTCAGGGGACCAGCTTTTTGCCAACGGCAAAGGGAAGAATCTTATTCTTAGCCAGAGTGAAGCCCTGGCCAATTTTGCAGTAAAAAAAGGTTATAAGGAAAAGGAAGTCACCCCGACCCTGAACAGGTTCATCGATGAGAGCATTTATTTCAGCCGGTACCACTGCCAGAACTTCCACGGCGGGTCATCGGATGCAGAATTTGTTCTACTGGCTTCATTGCTCCCGCCTCTCAAGGGAAGTACTTTTTTCCGGTTTCCTCACAACCAGTACCTCACCCTGCCGAAGCTTCTAAAAAGAAGAGGCTACGGAACCCTGGCCATTCACGGCAACCAGTCTGCATTCTGGAACCGGGGGGAGACCTACCCTTCCATGGGAATAGATCTTTTTTATGATTCCCTGAAACTTTTCGGGAAGAAAAAATGGGTAAACGACGACCGGGGAGCCTTTAAAAAAGCCATTAAGATACTTAAAAAAGAAAAGCAGCCCTTCTTCGGTATAATCATTACCATTGAGACACACCTGGGGGGCGACCTGACTAATGTCGAAGGCTACCTCAGGGCAATAGAAAAACTGGATGACAACCTCAGCTATTTTCTGGGTGAGCTAAAAAAATCAGGTATATATGACAACAGTGTCATTGCCCTTTACGGCGATCACCCTCCCTATCTGAACTATGAAAAAATTAAAGCTTCAAAGAAGGAATATTCCTGGATTATAAAACCGGGGCGTGAAATTCCAATGGTTATTCACATCCCGGGGGTCAGGGGCAGAAGAATCGATAAGATAACGGCTCATGCAGACGGCTTCCCCGCCCTTGCCCATATCATGGGGATTGAACCGAAACATTACGCGGCCTCAATAATGGGGAAAAACCCCTTTGGCCCGGGGAAAGGCTGGGCCCTGGTTTATCCTGATGAATATATCTCTGATGAAACGAATACTTCCACAGAAGAACTTACAAGGCGAAAAAGCGGATTTCATATTTCAGATATGATCATACGAAGCAATTTTTTCAAGCGGTATCGGTAGGCCTTAAAGGCGACGAACGGCATCATATCATACAGGGCTGCTGCCGGTATCCACTTTCACCTGCAGACCCAAAGGCGACGATTCCGTTCGTCGCATTTGGGGGATGGCTGCCGCCATTATATCAGCACTGCAATAAACGCTTATTGTGTTCCCTTAAAAACCAGCACCTCGCAGGTGAAGGTTTTCCTTGCCCCGGCAGGAAGATCGGGATAATACTTCAGGGTATAATTGTCAACCCGGTAGGTCTTAAACTTCAATTTTTCAACCCTGTACTTGCCGGAAAATCTTCGCTCAACTTCAACTTTAGCACTTCGTTTTAAGGTATTAGTAATCTTTGTCTCATAAAAGTAGTGTTCATAGTAATTTTTAACATAAGCTTTCTTGTAAAAATTCATCACTACTTTTATAGCCGCAGCAGCGGGCGTGCAGGAACGCAATCCCGACCACAAGCGCCGCAGGCGCGGCGGACGCGGCAAGGGAACGCCGAGACCGAACGGAGCACCAGCGCAGGAGGGCGAAGCGCAACAGCAGAACGCCCAAACGCAAAGGCCGCGCCCAGCCGTGCAACCGCAACAGCAGCAACAGCAGCCGCGGCGCGAAGGCAAACAGCAGCGCCCGAACCAGCCAAAACCGCAACAACAGGGTGCAACCCCTCAGCAGGGCGCAAACGCGCAGCAGGGTGCGCAACCGCCGAGACAAGGCAACGCGGAGGAGGGCCAGCGCAGCGACCACCATAGACGCGGCGGCGCAAACCGGCCGCGACCGGATGGCTCTGCGCCGGAGTAAGAGG
>CAZPEK010000112.1:0-919 GCA_964585555.1 uncultured Leptospirales bacterium
CGGTATTTATTATTTTGAAGGCGAGGATTGCAATCCTCGCCTTCAAAAATAAATTTTCTTTAATTATCTACTTTCGGTATTACCGAAACCCGCAGCCTTTTCGCCTCAGGAATATCTTTCAAATATTTTTTCAACAGCTTCGGATCACTAATCAGAACTTCTTTATCCCTGCGGTCGAGAGATTTTAAGGCATACTCAAGACGCTGGGCCTCACCCCGAGGGCCGGGAAATTTCCAGCACTGAGCAATGCGGAGTGGTTTAAAAGCGCGGGTAAAACGGGCGCCCCCTTTGCCGGAAACATGCTGGCGGTAGCGCCGCGGCAGATCTACGGTTATTCCCGTGTAGTATGCCCCATTGGTGCATTCGAGCATATATATCCAGTAGGGACTTTCAACTTCCCCCCCCTTACTCTTCAAGAAGCCGGGCCCTCCGCTTTTTCAGCACCTCTACCCGGTCCCGGGAATCAATCAGCTGCAGGTTTTCACTCCTCAGGGGAAAGGCCTCAGCGACCATGGTATCAATATCGGTAACAGTAAAAATCAACCGCTTCGAAATCTGGTACTTTTTGCTCCCCCGGTTGATCTTGTTTATCACCAGTTTCTCGCCTTTTTTAAGGCCGTCAAAGAGCCCCAGGTTTACAACTATACTTTTTTCCTTGAGTTTAAGAACCCGGCCCCTGAAGGGCACCATGGCGAAAAGACGCCGGGCAATGCGCAGGGAAAGCCGTGGGAGGGCAAAGCGCCCCGCCTCTTTCATGGCACTCTCTCCCATGATGACACCGGTTTTATAATCCATGAGCTTCACGTTCAGGGCAGTCGAATCTCCCTGTTCACTGCATGATCCGTAGACAAGATATTCAAAAGGAGGCAGAGTCTTATTTCTTATCATCTCCTCAAGGCGATCAAGAGTCCCGGCAAAA
>CAZPEK010000112.1:929-9954 GCA_964585555.1 uncultured Leptospirales bacterium
CCGGTAAGGGAACCTGCCGACCGAACTGGGACAGGGCCCAGGTCAGATCAAAGGCGAGAACCCTGCCGACATCAGGATGGGTACTGACCCCCTCATCAGACTGAAAATCAAGCACCAGGATACGGGGAACATCCCGGGGAATATCGTCGCCCGCGTATCCCTCGCGGTGATACATCCGGTCACGCCTTTTGTATACCGCGGCAGTAAGGCGGTCCCGGGTACTGATGCCGGGATAGAGGCGCTGCAGCTCTTTCAGCTCGTTAATGTAAAATCGATTATAGTCGAGGGCCTCGTAATATCCCATAAGAAGCTCCCGTGCCTCACGGCTCATGGGATTAAGCAGAAGGGTTCGGCGAAGGTAGAGCATCGCTTCGTCAGGAAGATTCTGCTTCATTCTTTCTTTTCCCGTATCAAAATTCTCACGGAAAAACATGGTTCGTGCCGGATGTCCCACCTTCACATCACGGAGCACCATGAACTGCTCAAGACGGCTCTGAAGAATACCATCACCGGGATCAAGCTTTAATGCCTGGAGAAAGCTCTTCAGGGCCTCATCGGTCTTCCCCGCCCCGTCAAGACTGATACCGAGGGAATACATAAAAGGAGCCGTAGATTTTTCCTCAAGGGCTTTCTGAAAATAATTGGCCGCTTCTCCATACCGGCCGCCATACCACTCCATGATCCCCTTCAGGTTATTAGCGTCAGGAGAAGAGCTGTTGATGACCAGAGCGTTTTGCAGGGCCTTCAGGGCCTCGTCACGGGAATCGCTTTTTTCTGTAATGGTGAAATCTCGAAACATGATACGCGAAAGGGCGGTGTATCCATCAGTCCTTTCGGGCTGCGAGTCAATGGCCTTCCATGCGTACTTACGCGCCCCCTCAAGGTCATTATCCCGGCTCAGGATATGTGCCATTAAAAGCAGGGTCTTAAAATGAAGGGGAGACATGCCGAGGATATATTCAGCCTTTCTGCGGGCCCAGATCATTTTATCCATGGTATAATAAAGCCACGCGAGACCATAATGGGCGTCCAGGGTTTCACTGGAAACCGTCAGGGCCTGGTTAAAGTATTCAATGGCCCGGGTGCTGTTTCCCATTTCCACCATGATGAATCCAATACCTGTCAAGGCCTCGGGGGAAGTCGATTTTATTTTTAGAGCCTGTTCATAAGCCCTGAGGGCTTCAGTGGGGGCTTCGAGACGGTAATAAGCCTCTCCGATACCGATGAGGGCCCCAAAGTGAGACTGGTTTTTCTGGAGGGCATTGCGAAAGCTGATGACCGCTTTACGGTAATCTCCCCTCTGGAGGTAGCTTTTTCCTTCATCAGTATACTGCAGCGCCGATTTCGTAAATACAATGCCGGGAGAAATCATAAAAAGAAACAGCGCAAGCAAAAAGGCTGATTTTCTCCTTCCGGTGATATGTCTCATTATACTATCCCTGTCCTCTCCAGTATCTGAAAATACCGGGAAAACCTTATGCTTTCTCCGGCACCATGAATATCTTACAATCATTTCAAGAATGATACACTTTCCGTGTCACGTCAACCAATATTAATTGACATTTTTATGGGACTCTGAGAAGCTCATGCCCCTGAGGAGATTTTTATGAGTATAACATCACATGTTTTTCAGGTCGGCGGCAGCGGCATATCCCATTCATCCGACGCGGCGGTCTACCTGATCAAAGGCGATACAGGCGCCGCCCTGGTTGACGCCGGAGCGGGGGCTGCAACCGAAAGGATTATCAGCGCCATCCGGTCAGCGGGAGTTGATCCCGGGGCGATTGAGTATCTTTTTCTCACCCACTGCCACTATGATCATACCGGGGGGGCCGCTGAAATGAAGACAAAAACCGGCTCAAAGCTTGTTGCCCACTACATTGACGCAGAGTTTCTCGAAAAGGGCGACAGCGATGTCACGGCCGCGTCATGGTATGGATCATTCATGAAACCCCTGCCCGTTGACATCAGGGTACATGAAAAGAAAAGAATTTTTAATGTCGGAAGTTTAAGCGTTACCATGCATCATACCCCCGGGCATTCTCCCGGGTCTGCGGTTCTGACCATGGTATCTGACAACAAGACAGTCCTTTTCGGGCAGGATGTCCACGGCCCTTTAAATGACATGCTTCTTTCTAACCGGGAAGATTATAACCAGTCACTGGAATACCTCCTTTCCCTTGAAGCGGACATACTCTGCGAAGGACACTTCGGGGTCTATTACGGAAAGAAGGAAGTGAGAGACTTCATAGAGTCATACCTGTAATCATGAAAAATTCTTTTATATCAACAGAAAAAACCCGCCGGGGAAAACCTGCCGGGGCATGTATCCTCTCCCTCTTCTGGACCGGGGCGGGAGAATTCCGTTATGGGAAAAAATCCGCCGGCACCGTTCTGATGATTCTACGGGCCCTTCCCTTTCTTTTTCTTCCAGTTATGATGACTGCCGAACCTGAAAAGAGCCCCATGGCCTTCCTTCTGATATCAATTGCCGGGGCATTTTTCATTACGATCTACTCTCCCATCAGGTCAGCTTTTCTTTTAAAGGGAAAAAATGAAATTCCTGAAGAGAAGATAACTTCCCCCATAATTCTTATTGTATATATTTTATTCAACACCCTTCTCACCCTCGCTGCCCTCGGAGTGACCTTCTCATTTTTCTCCCTGCACCGTGTTGCGGGAAATGAAAACATTCCCTCACTGGCACGGGGAGACATTCTCCTTGTCGCCTCCCTTTCTCCGGGGCACATCCCTGAAAGGGGAAACATGGTTCTGATCAAAACCGATAAGGGCCTTAAAGCCTATAGAGTTATTTCAGGACGCCCGGTGAATGGGACCATTAAAAAAGGACAGTTTACCCTCCAGGGCCGTGAGCTGATCATGGAGCCTCCCGACGAAGAGACAACTGCAGCCTACCCGGATGCCCCGGCTGCTGACATACTGATAGAGACAAACGGAACCCGGCGCTACCCGGTACTGGTCAGCACGGGAACCGAAAAAGACAAAAAAGATACCGTCCCGGAAAATGATGAAATCAGATTAACCTCCGGCCAGGTTCTCCTGTCACGGGATGACAGGCGTGGAGAAAAATTCTTTACCGTGAGAAAGAAAGAGGAACTTACCCTGAAGGTCATCGGAGTGCTTTTTCACGCCAGGGGTTTTAGTCTGCCTTCGGTGCCATGGCTGTAGATAAATGTAAGTATCAATTATCACTATAAAGAATACTCACTGAAATAAATTTAAGATTTTTGAATCTAAAATTTACTACTATTACTTTAAAAGTATATTTCCTTGACTTAAATCAATTCCAGACCTTTTGTTCACAGTATAATTGATTATTTCTTTTCTTACTGACAATAACCAGGTAATTAGGAAATGAGGTATATTATGGGTATTCTTGTAAAATTTTTCATAAACAGGCCAATGCTAATTAATATTATGGTATTAGCCGTAATCGCACTTGGAATTAAAAGCGTAACGGAAATTCGCAAAGAAGGCTTTCCCGAAATCTCAATGAATAAAATTATTATTCAGACTATATATCCTGGCTCCTCGGCTGGTGATGTTGAATTAAACGTTACGGTCCCGATTGAAGATGCGCTTGAAGAACTTGAGGGAATTAAGGAAATATTATCAGTTTCGGAAGAGGGAGTTTCAAGAATTGAAGTACAAGCGGACGACAACGCTTCTCCTGAAGAATTCAGAAAACTCTACAACGATACTGAAAGCGCGCTCACGTCAATAAGTGATCTGCCGAAAGATATTGAAGGCAAACCCTCAATTAGCGAATTCACCTCATCAGATGTCCCGGTAATGGAAATTTCATATATTGGGAAATATAAAATTCTTAAACCCTATATAGACCGTCTTGAAATGAAACTGAAAAAATTATCTGGGGTATCAAACGTTACAACAATCGGCATTCCCGATGAAGAGATTCAAATCCTTGTCGATCCTATACGCGCCCGTGAATATAAAATAGATCTAAAGATGATATTACGAGCTATACAGAAAAGAAACCTTGAGGGCTCAGGCGGTACACTTGAATCATTTATTGGTGAAAAGAAAATTGTTTTTTTAAGTAAATTTGACCATTATAAAGATGTCCTGGAAACAAATATAATTATGAACGATACTGGCTTCGGGGTAAAGCTGAAACAAATAGCAACCCTGAAAGTCATTCCGAAAGAGAGAAACCTTATTGTCAGAAATAACGGTGGTAGAGGGGCGACCATATCTATAAAAAAAACCGGTTCAAGTGATCTTATTAAAACAGTAGATGGTATTAACATTTTTCTTGAAAGAGAAACACTTCCTGACGGCGTTACGAGTAAAGTTCTATTTGACCAGTCGAGACTTACCAGAGACAGGATCAGTCTCCTCGCAGGCAACGCAGTTCTCGGGTTTATTCTTGTAATCGCTATTCTTCTCATGATATTCGACATCAAAACAGCTGTCTGGACCGCTTTCGGCATTCCATTTACCCTTTGTGGAATGATTATCTTTATGAAATTATATGGTATTTCACTGAACCTTATATCGCTGGGTGGTTTTATTATTATTCTCGGAATGCTGGTCGATGATGCCATCGTTATTGCTGAAGAGATAAACAGCAATAAAGAACAAGGGATGGAACCGAAAGAAGCGGCTGTCGAAGCTGTAAAAAAAATGTGGATTCCGGTTGCCGCATCCTGTCTGACAACTATGGTGGCATTTTCCCCTCTATTTTCTCTCGGCGGCTTCCCCGGTAAATTTATATGGGCAATCCCCCTGATGGTTATTATTGGTCTTTTGATCTCGCTTTTTGAAAGTTATTTTATACTCCCAAGTCACATGAGTCACGGGAAAGTTAAAAAATCTGTTAAAAAATCCTTTGTGATAAAAATCGAAAATTTATATGAAAAAGCAATATTCAAAGCAGTTAATCACAAATATCTTTTTATTTCAATTATGGTTATTCTGCTGATAGGTTCTGCGGCTCTGTTTGCCAGATTTGTCGACAAAGACCCTTTTCCTCAGGATGCGGCTGAGGGCTTTAGTATAGCTGTCACTCTACCGAAAGGTTCACATCCTGAGGAAACAGAAAAATCAGTAATTGAAATGGAAAAACTGTTAAAAAATCTGCCAGAGAATGAGATGATAGGATTCAGTTCGCGCATCGGAACCCAGAGCCTTTTAAGCGCAACCACAATTGGAACGCAAAACAATATAGCGGTTATCTTCGTGTACTTAAAGCCATTCTCTCAAAGGGACCGTACTGCAGAGCAAATAATGACAAAGCTGAAAAAGGATATAGCTCATGCTGCAGCCCAATCTCAATCTCTTTTTGTAATGAACCTGAACAGACTGGGCCCGCCAATGGGACGCCCCTTTGAAATCAGAATAATTTCAAACGACAACAATCTTCGAGAAAAAAAGGAAAAAGAAATCAGAAAATATTTGGGAACACTACCAGGCGTATTTGATATTGAGAATGATGAAATTGAAGGTAAGAATGAACTGAATCTGAAAATCAACCATGATATCCTTTCGAGAACCGGCCTTACTGTCGAGGATGTCCTCACAACTCTCCGTATCGCGTTTGATGGAATGATAGCAACAAAAATCTCTACCGTAGATAAAACTGTCGAATTCAGACTGCGCCTGAATGAACGCGCGAGAGCAAATAAACATTTTATTGACAATCTGCCGATAGCAAACAGCATGGGAAACATAATTAATTTATCAATGTTTACATCTTTCGTAGAGCAGCCATCACGTGCCGGTATTCATCATATAAACGGAATCAGAGCCATAACCATTTTCGGGAACACAAACCTGAAAAAAATATCCCCCGTTGAAGTAATGAACAAGGTGCGGTCGGTTTTCCCTTCTGATAGAAATGTATCCATAGAATATTCCGGTCAACCTGTTGAAACAAATCTTATTTTTTCAGGGCTTGCCTCAGCCGCCCTCGCCGCTTTTATAGGTATTTATCTTCTAATCGCGCTTATACTTAATTCTTTTTCGAAGCCTCTGATAATAATGACTTCTGTTCCCTTTCTGGTAATTGGTTTTGCATTTGTTCTGATTACGCATGGGATACCCGCTTCAATGATGGGGGGGATTGCCATGGTTGGCCTTATGGGCGTTATTGTTAACAACTCCATTATTATGGTGGATACAATTCACAATCTTTCGGTTAATGGACAAATGACTAAAAATATTATTATCCAGGGTGCGGTCTCGCGCCTTAGACCTGTTCTCTTGACTACAATAACAACTGTATTCGGTGTTCTTCCAACAGGATATGGCATTGGAGGTTCTGACCCTTTTCTTGCGCACATGTCGCTTGTATTAGCTTATGGACTGCTTTTCGGTACGGTTATTACGCTTTTTATGGTACCATTATTGTTTACGGCTAGCATAGATATTTCTAATATCGCAGGCAGAATAACCAAAAAATCAATGAGTATTTAATTCTTCAGTTTTTTTTCTTTTCTGCCCCTGAGTTGTGCGAAATACCAAATATAAACCAATTGTGCTTGACGAATTAATAAGCCTGACTATCAATATAACATATCCCACTTTGTATAGACGCGGAGGCTTATAATGATTCTTCTAACGGGCTGCAACACCCTGCTGGGAAAAACAGTACTAAAAAAACTGGTTGAAAGCGGCAAAAAAGTCAGATGCTATGACATGTACCGCCCCGACGATCTCCCCGAAGGTGTTGAATTTCTTTCAGGTAACCTCCTTGAGCCGAGACAGCTTCTCAACGCCTGCAAAGAAGTTGAAACCGTCTATCATTTCATGGACATAACCCGTACCGGGAAAAAAAGCCGCCGTTCCATGAAAAAAATCAATATCCAGGGCAGCAAAAATCTTATTTTCGCCGCCCAGAAATCTCAAGTTAAGAAATTTATGTTTCTTTCCAGCTACAGTGTCTACGGTAAAAGCAAAGAACTTCCCGCGACTGTCGGCAGCGCGAAAAAACCCGTAACAGCTTACGGAAAAGACAAGCCGAAAATTGAGCTTTTCTGTCAGCAGTTTATCAAGAAAAATTCAATGATGATTAATATATTTCGTCCCGCCCTGATCATGGGTCCCGGGGTGAAAGACCCCGTCTCCCTGCTGACCCTTTTCATGGCCCTCGGCATGGATGACGCGAACCGTCTCTACATGGCCCCGGGGGGCAAAAACCGTTTTCAGCTCCTTCATCCCGATGACGCGGCAGATGCTTTTCTCAAGGCGGATGCTTCACCTTCAGGCCAGGGGAAAATATTCAATATCGGTTCTGATAATGTTCCTTTCAGAAAAGATGAGATTGAAACAATAAAAAAAGCCCTCAATATAGACACACCGGTTACCACCATCGGGTCAGGCAAGGCGTGGCTCCTTTCCATGATTTTCAAACCCGTTGAGATGACCTACTTCACCAGGGATTTCATCTTTTATCTCTTTCAAAACTCAATTCTCGACTGCGAAGAGACCAAGTCACTTCTCGGCTGGGCACCTGCAAAGGATAATATTGCTATTTTAACAGAAACGGTAGAGTGGTATAAAAAAGAAAAAATGTAACGGGATGGGGAAGTTTATTTTTCTCCTTCCTGCTTCTCTTTTCTTTTAAAGGGGAATGTGATAATTTTTTTGACACCTTGAAAAAGCTTAATCAACAGCAATAGAATAAACTGCCCCATACTTCCTTCTCCCACATCCATGGTAAAAATCATCTGGGCCTTCTTCATTTCCTTTACTGACAGCTTTTTATCACTGAGCTGCATTTCCTTGAGCATCTTGCGCGCTTCCTTTTTTGCGAGCTTCATCAGCTTTTTATCATCAACCAGTTCTTTTACCTGGCGAAGGGAATAAAAAAGCTGAGGATCCTTCAACAGTTTCTGTTTCAGGGCAATCAACGCCTCAAAGGCCGATTCAAGCTGTGATTTAAACGAAGAATCACTCTGCATCAACTGCTCAAGGTACTGGCTGAAAAAATAAATCTGTTTGTAAAGCTTCTGCATCTCCCCAAGGCTCTTATTGTTCAGGTTAATCTTTTGAAAATTTTTAACTGTCTGCAGAATGCTGTCAACCTGCTCCTGGTCGGGGACAAAGAGTCCATCCTGAGGAAGATCACCCAGTTCGATGTACTTATAAGAAATTTCTTTAAGGTCTTTAAAAACACGGTCAGAGTTATCCAGAATAAGGCGGTAAGCTCTTTGAACTGAAAGTGGTATGGTCGATTCGCCATCCTGGTTTTTGGCTGCGGCGAGTTCTTTCTGGGCATTTTTCAAATTAATCGAAGTGGGATCAAAATCTATATTTTCAGCATCCATATTCTGCTTTAAATCATAGTAGTCAGCCTCGGCAAACTCATCGCCTATCTTAAGTATATTGAGACGAATATTGCCAAGACGTTTTTTCATTTCAAACTTATCAATCTTGCTGGCCCCATCGGTGACCACGACTATTTCAGAATTAAGCATCTCCTTATCATACTCAATATCCTTAATGGCCTGAAACACTGCTGCCTGAATATTCGTACTGCTGCCCCCGGTTGTAGTCAGCAGAACACTCTCAATCAGGTCAGGAAAATCTTCAGGCTTTTCAATGGTATACAGCTCCCCAAGTTCGGAGTCAAAGCCGCGGTAATAAAGCTTCGCCCTGCTGTTAAGCTTTCTTCTTAAGAATTCAGCCACGAGACACTTGGCGTAAAATGCCCGATACTTCAGCTCCATGGAACGGGACCGGTCAAAAAGAATATAGAACTTCTGCTCAAACTTGTTGGCCCCGCGGCCCCGGTCATCCTGGGTTGTAGAAATCGGCTTAAAGCTGTCAGCCTCGGACTCAAAAAATTTCTGAACCATCAGGGTTTTAGTAAAAAGTTTTGCGTCAAAGATATCATCATCCTGGGCAAGTTCACGGGGAAGAGCTTTTTTGAGATCATTGATGGTGCGGTATGTCTCAATTTCCATTTTATCGCTCAGGGGCGCCGAACGGTCAACCCGGTTTACCTGGATCGCCTCATCACGGTCAGGCTCATAAATTT